>CAMTOT010000082.1 GCA_947074165.1 uncultured Bacteroidales bacterium | reverse complement strand
CTGCATATTAAAAGGCGCGGCAAGTTCCGGTTTGCTACAGTTTACAATAATAGACAGGTGGTCGTCAGGTTTAATTTTTACTTCATAGTTGGTAGGTATCGCAGTCTCATTATATTTCTCAATCCCCTGTAGATATATCACGGATTTGTTGGATGAGCAGCTAAAAAAAAGAATAATTGAAAAGGTCAACAAGAGTAGTTTCTTCATACTTGTTTTTTGTTGTTATGATTAATTTCTATTTATGCACTTTGTTAAGAATAACGAAAAGATTAACTTTTACGGTCGCAAAGATAAAGGTAATTTTTGGTTTTTTATACTAACAGGATGGTCATTAACAGATAAAAATTATTGATATATTATTTTGAATGCGAGCGGTTTTTTGTATATTTGTCGCGTGAAAGAAAAATGATAAGGAGGGGGCGGTCAGTCTCCTCTTTTGTTTTTGTTTATGTAACAGGATTTTTATGATCGATTCGAATATTGTCAGGGAACTCGCTATTGAGGCTCTGAACGGAAGTGAGAGTTATCTGGTAGACGTTGTCGTGAAGCCCGGAAACTTTATTGTTGTGGAGATTGATAATGATGAGGGGGTGGATATCGCCGAGTGCGTGAAGATAAGCCGTCATATCGAGGAGAGCCTTGACCGTGAGTCGGAAGACTACGAGCTGGAAGTGGGTTCGGCCGGCGTGACTTCGCCGCTGAAGATACCGCGTCAGTTTGTTAAGAATATAGGCAACAAAGTGGAGGTGCTGATCAGAGGCGGTATTAAGCTGACGGGGGTGCTGGCCGGCGCTGACCAGGACGGCTTTGTGGTGACTACTACTAAGATGGTGAAGCTCGAAGGGGCGAAGAGAAAGTCGGAGGTGAGCGAGGATACGAGATATGCTTACGATGAGGTGAAGTATGTGAAATACTCGTTCAAGTAAGAAGGCCGGGGGAAACCGTCGGGGCGAACGGGCGGGTGACGCTGGCGCTCACTGCTGAACCGTCGGGTAACGCTGACGCTCACCCGCGGATACCACTTGTTATGCCCCGTTGGGGCAGGTTGAATAATAAAATTACAATATAATTAATATGGCTAAAAAAGAGGAAACTATTAGTTTGATTGATACGTTTTCGGAATTTAAGGATCTGAAAAATATTGACAGAACTACTATGGTGAGTGTGCTTGAGGAGTCGTTCCGCAATGTCCTTGCCAAGATGTTTGAGACGGATGAGAATTTTGATGTGATCATCAACCCTGATAAGGGGGATTTCGAGATCTGGAAAAACCGTACTGTGGTTGAGGATGGCGCTGTGTCTAATCCTAACCTGGAGGTGTCGCTGAGCGAAGCGAAAAAGACGGTGGATGATATCGAGGTGGGTGAGGATTTTATCGAGGAGGTGTTCTTCGAAAAATTCGGCCGACGCGCTATTCTGAATCTGCGTCAGACTCTGGCTTCTAAAATTCTGGAATTGCAGAAGGATTGCCTTTATAATAAGTATAGCGAAATGGTGGGCCAGGTGGTTTCGGCTGAGGTGTATCAGATCTGGAAGAAGGAGATGCTTCTTGTGGATGATGAGGAGAATGAACTTCTGCTGCCGAAGACTGAACAGATCCCTTCGGATTTTTACCGTAAAGGGGATACTGTACGCGCCGTGGTGAGCCGTGTGGATAATAAGAATAATAATCCTAAGATTATGCTTTCGCGTACTGAACCTCTTTTCCTTCAGCGTCTGTTTGAACTGGAGGTGCCTGAGATTGCCGAGGGTATTATCCGTATTGTTAAAATTGCCCGCATTCCGGGTGAACGCGCTAAAATAGCGGTGGAGACTTCTGATGATCGTATCGATCCTGTTGGTGCTTGCGTGGGCGTGAAGGGCGCGCGTATCCATGGTATCGTGCGTGAGCTTCGTAATGAGAATATCGACGTGATTAACTTTACTGAGAATGTGTCGCTTTTTGTGCAACGCGCTCTTAGCCCGGCTGAGGTGTCGTCTATCCGCGTTAATGAAGCAAACAAAACTGCTGAGGTGTTCTTAAGACCTGATCAGGTGTCGCTTGCTATCGGTAAAGGCGGTATGAATATTAAACTTGCTTGCATGCTTACGGGTTATACTATTGATGTGTATCGCGATATCGATGAGGCTAATGAGGAGGATATCTATCTTGATGAGTTCTCTGACGAAATCGAACCGTGGGTAATTGAAGCGCTGAAAAGTATCGGCTGCGCTACGGCTAAGTCGGTGCTGAATACTTCTCGCGAAATCCTTATTGAGAAAGCTGACCTGGAAGAGAATACGGTGGATGAGATTATGCGTATTCTGAGCAATGAGTTTGACGGTACTGACGGCGATGAGGCTATGGAGAATGTGGCTCCTGTAGCGGAAGCGGCGGCTGAGCAGGAAGCCGTACAGGCTGAGGCTGAGGCTCACGCTGAACCGGTGATGTCGGAAGCTCCGGCTCAGTCGGTCGACGATGTGTATATCGAGGAGTTTAAAGATGTAATAGAGGAGTGGGTGATCGAGGCTATTAAAAGCGTCGGACTTGAAACCGCGAGAGCGGTACTTGCCGCCGATCCTGTGGAGCTGGCTGATAAAGCGGATCTTGAAGAGGAAACGGTGGAGGATGTTATGCGTATCCTTAAAGAGGAGATGGAGTGATGTAAAAGGCTCTGTACGATTCGCCGGATTACGCGTCCGGTCATTTTGATAATGTAATTAAACTGTTAAATGTATTTATGTCTATAATAAGATTAAGTAAAGTAGCAAAAGATTTTAATGTGGGGGTGCAGACGCTGGTTGAGACCCTCCAGAAAAGCGGCGCGGGCGATGACCTGAACCCCAATTCAAAGATTAGTGACGAACAATATAGCTTACTGCGTAAAGAGTTTAGCAGAGATAAGGACTTAAAGGATGAATCGGATCGTATAAGCCAGGAACGACATTCTGCTAAAGATAAGAAAAAAGAGAGCGTCGCTATCAGCGAACCGGTACAGGCGGTGACTTCGTCGGCTGAAGAGATGCGACCTAAGATTAAAGAGGTGGGCCGTATCGATCTTGACGCTATCAATAAACCTAAAAAACCGGTACAGGAGGTGAAAATCGTTGAGAAACCGGCTATTGAGACTGTTACGAAAACGGTCTCTGATGTGAACGTAACTGAAAAAATGCAAGAAAATAAAGATGATGTAAATAAGGGTGATGAGGTGTTTCGCCTTAATAAACCCGCTACTACTCCTTCTATTACGGTGCTTGGTACTATCGACCTTGCCGCGCTGAACCAGCAGACAAGACCGAAAAAGAAATCGAAAGAGGAGAAGAAGAAAGAGCGCGAATCGAAAGATTTCCGCAATCCGGCTAATAAAAAACCGGGTGAACAGAGCGCGGCAGGCGCGGCTAATGACGCTGAGCGCAGAAAACGTAACCGCATAAACAAACAGAAGGTTGATATTAATACGCCGGGCGCTCAAAACGCGCAGGGCGGTAATAACAATCAGGGCGGTCAAAACCATGGTAATAATAACAATAATAACCAGGGCGGTCAAAACCGTCAGGGTGGTTATAATAACCAGAATCGTCAGGGCGGATATAATAATCAGAATCGCCAGGGCGGTCAGGGTAATCAGGGCGGCCAGGGAGGCTATAATAACCAGAATCGCCAGGGCGGTCAGGGTGGCCAGGGCGGCTACAATAACCAGAATCGTCAGGGTGGTCAGGGCAACCAGGGTGGCCAGAACGGTCCTAACCGCGGTAATAACCAGGGCGGTCAGAACAGACATGGTAACAACAATCGTCCTAACAATCGTCCGGTTGTAAAACAGGAGGTGAGCGACGAGGATGTACAGAAACAGATAAAAGAGACTCTGGCTCGTCTGACAAGCAAGGGCGCAGGCAATAAGAAAGGCGCTAAATATCGTAAGGATAAACGTGATATGGCAGCGGGTCGCGCGCAGGCTGAACTTGACGCGGTAGCGGCTGAAAGCAAATTGCTTAAGCTGACTGAGTTTGTGACGGCTAATGACCTGGCTAATATGATGGGCTTGAATGTAAATCAGGTTATCGGTACTTGTATGAGTATCGGTATGATGGTGTCTATCAACCAGCGTCTTGACGCGGAAACTATCAATATCGTGGCTGAAGAGTTCGGTTTCAAAACTGAATATGTATCGGCTGAGGTTGTTGAGGCTATTCAGGAGGTTGAAGACGCTGAAGAGGATCTGATCTCTCGTCCGCCTATCGTTACGGTGATGGGTCACGTTGACCACGGTAAGACTTCCCTACTCGATTATATCCGTAAGGCTAATGTGATCGCGGGTGAAGCGGGTGGTATCACTCAGCACATCGGTGCGTATAATGTGAAACTAAGCGACGGCCGTCATGTGACGTTCCTGGATACTCCGGGTCACGAGGCGTTTACGGCGATGCGTGCGCGTGGCGCGAAAATTACGGATATCGCGATTATTATCGTGGCTGCCGACGACGCGGTGATGCCGCAGACGGTAGAGGCTATCAACCACGCTTCGGCGGCGGGTGTGCCTATCGTGTTTGCTATTAATAAGATTGATAAAGTAGGGGCTAATCCTGAAAAAATACGTGAGACTCTGGCTACGATGAACTACCTGGTTGAGGACTGGGGTGGTAAATATCAGTGTCAGGAGATCTCGGCTAAACAGGGGCTTAACGTTGAGGAGCTGCTTGAAAAAGTGCTTCTTGAGGCTGAACTTCTTGAGCTGAAAGCTAACCCTAACCGTAGAGCTACCGGATCGGTGATTGAGTCGACTCTGGATAAGGGTCGCGGATATGTGGCTACGGTGATGGTTCAAAACGGTACGCTGAAAATCGGTGACGTGGTGCTTGCGGGTACTCACTTCGGCCGTGTGAAAGCGATGTTTAATGAGCGTAACCAGAAGGTGACGGAGGCGGGTCCTGCCGTGCCGGTGCAGATTCTTGGTTTCAACGGCGCTCCTCAGGCGGGTGATATTTTCCATGTGATGGAGACTGAACAGGAAGCTCGCGAGGTTGCTAACAAACGTGAGCAGCTGGCTCGCGAACAGGGTCTGCGTACGCAGAAGATCCTTACTCTTGATGATATCGGCCGCCGTATCGCGATCGGTAACTTCCAGGAACTTAATGTTATCGTGAAAGGTGACGTGGATGGTTCGGTTGAGGCTCTTTCTGACTCGCTTATCAAACTTTCTACTCCTGAAATTCAGGTTAATGTGATCCACAAAGCTGTTGGTCAGATTTCTGAATCGGATGTGACTCTTGCCGCGGCTTCTAACGCTATCATTATCGGATTCCAGGTTCGTCCGTCGCTTGCGGCGCGTCGTCTGGCAGAGAAAGATGGTGTGGAGGTTCGTCTGTACTCTATCATCTACGATGCTATCGAAGAGGTGAAAGACGCTATGGAAGGTATGCTTCAGCCGGATATCAAGGAGGAAATCGTTGGTTATCTTGAGGTACGTGAGACATTCAAAATCACGAAAGTGGGTACTGTGGCAGGATGTATCGTGAAAGAGGGTAAAATCAAACGTAATAATAAAATACGTATTATCCGCGACGGTATTGTGGTCTACCAGGGCGCGCTTGGCTCTCTGAAACGTTTCAAAGAGGATGTGAAAGAGGTGTCGACTAACTTTGAGTGCGGTCTGAACATCGATAAGTTTAATGACCTTAAGGTGGGCGACCTTATCGAATCGTACGAAGAGACTGAAGTTAAAAAACAACTGTAATAAATTTATGTGTTTGATATGATCTGGGACATTGTAATCCTTTCTGTTTTAGGACTGGGATTTGTACTGGGCGTATGGCATGGCTTAATAAAGGAGATCGCCTCACTGGCCGGTCTCCTTTTGGCGGTTTATATGGCCGGTATTTTCGCGGTAGACTTTCAACCCGTTATGGTGAGAGTGTTTGGGCAGACCGGCTCGTATATGCTCGCGTGGGTGCTTGTTTTCGCCGTGTGCATGGTGGGAGTCATGATTGCCGCAAGGATACTCACTAAACTCGTCGAGGCGGTAGCTCTCGGCGTGTTCAACAGGATTTTAGGCGGGGTATTCGGGCTGTTAAAGAATGCTTTAATTGTAAGTTTATGCTTAAATATATTGGCGTTTATAGAAAAAGATATTAATTTGTCTCAGATTGCGGAACGAGACAAGTCGAAGTGTTACGAGATTGTGAAGGGTATCGTGCCTGCGGCGTTTCCGTATGTGAAAAGGTGGGCTGAGGCTTACCAAAAATCTCCCGAGGGAGAATTAAGTAATTAACTATATAGAAATAGTATGGACAATATATTAGATGAGGTTACCGGTAACGAATATAAGTACGGGTTCGTAACCGACATCGAGACTGAGATTATTCCTAAAGGATTGAATGAGGATGTTGTTCGTCTTATCTCCGCTAAGAAAGGGGAGCCGGAATGGCTGCTTGAGTACAGGCTGAAGGCTTTTGAGTACTGGAAAACTCTCAAAGTGCCGACGTGGGCGCATCTTGCCCTGCCGGAGATAGATTTTCAGGACATATCTTACTACGCCGCTCCGAAAACCAAGGAGGGCCCGAAGAGTATGGATGAGGTGGATCCTGAACTGGTGAAGACGTTTAATAAACTGGGGATTCCGCTGGAGGAGCAGATGATGCTTTCGGGTATGGCGGTCGACGCGGTGATGGACTCGGTGTCTGTAAAGACTACCTTTAAGGAGAAACTGGCTGAGCTGGGGATCATATTCTGCTCTTTTTCTGAGGCGGTGAAGGATTATCCGGATCTGATTAAGAAGTATCTGGGCAGCGTGGTCAACTACAGAGATAATTTTTACGCGGCGCTTAATACGGCTGTCTTTTCTGACGGGTCGTTTGTGTATATTCCCAAAGGCGTGAGATGCCCGATGGAGCTTTCTACTTATTTCCGCATTAACGCGGCTAACACGGGTCAGTTTGAACGTACTCTGATTGTCGCTGACGATGATTCGTATGTGTCATATCTGGAGGGCTGTACGGCTCCGATGAGGGATGAGAATCAGCTGCACGCGGCTATCGTGGAGATATATCTGCATGACAGAGCAGAGGTGAAATACTCGACTGTGCAGAACTGGTATCCGGGTGATAAGAACGGCGTGGGCGGTATATATAACTTTGTGACTAAACGCGCGCTTTGTAAAGGCGATTTCTCTAAGGTGTCATGGACTCAGGTGGAGACGGGATCGGCTATTACGTGGAAATATCCTTCGTGTGTGTTGGTGGGCGATAACTCCGTAGGCGAGTTTTACTCGGTAGCGGTGACTAATAATTATCAGCAGGCTGATACGGGTACTAAGATGATACATGTCGGTAAGAATACTAAGAGTACGATTGTATCTAAAGGTATCTCGGCTGGTAAGAGCCATAATAGCTATCGCGGCCTTGTGAAGGTGAGCCAGAACGCGGAGAACGCGCGTAACTTTACGCAATGTGACTCGCTGCTGCTTAGCGATGAGTGTGGCGCTCATACATTCCCGCTGATGGATATTGCCAATAATACGGCTATCGTGGAGCATGAGGCTACAACCTCGAAGATTAGTGAGACTCAGATTTTCTATTGTAATCAGCGCGGTATACCGACCGAAGAGGCTGTGGGCCTTATCGTGAACGGTTACGCTAAGGAGGTGGTGAATAAGCTGCCGATGGAGTTTGCCGTGGAGGCTCAGAAACTGCTGCAGATTACACTTGAAGGAAGCGTCGGCTGATGACGCTTATTTGTATCATTTTTTACAGATAAAGATTATGTTATTAGAGATAAAAGATCTACACGCCTCAATTGGCGATAAAGAGATATTGAAGGGTATCAACCTGACTATTAAACCGGGTGAGGTACACGCTATAATGGGCCCTAACGGCGCGGGTAAGAGTACGCTTTCGTCTGTGCTGGCAGGTAATCCCGCGTTTACGGTGACTAAGGGCGAGGCTTTGTTTAATGGCAAAGACCTGCTTAAGATGTCGCCTGAGGAGCGTTCCTGGGAAGGGATGTTTCTTGGTTTCCAGTATCCGGTGGAGATACCGGGGGTGAGCATGGTTAATTTTATGCGCGCCGCGGTTAATGAGCATCGTAAGTATAAAGGTGAAGAGCCTATGTCGGCTTCGGATTTCCTTAAACTGATGCGTGAGAAACGTGCCGTGGTGGAGCTGGATAATAAACTGGCTAACCGCTCGGTGAACGAAGGTTTCTCGGGTGGCGAGAAGAAAAGAAACGAGATTTTCCAGATGGCTATGCTTGAACCGAAACTGTCGATTCTTGATGAGACTGATTCGGGCCTTGATATTGACGCGCTGCGTGTCGTGTCGGAGGGTGTGAATAAGCTTAAGTCGCAGGATAACGCGACGATTGTGATTACTCACTATCAGCGTCTGCTTGATTATATCAGACCGGAGTTTATCCATGTGCTTTATAAAGGCCGTATTGTGAAATCGGGCGGTCCGGAGCTCGCTCTTGAACTTGAAGAGCGCGGTTATGACTGGATTCGCGAAGAAAATGATTAAGCTATGTATAAACAGTATATAGAACTTTACGGGCAAACAGCTGATACAATTTGCGGCCATAGCTGCAGTGTGATGAATGCCCGCAGAAATGAGGCTCTCGAAAGACTGGCTAAGGCGCAGGAGAATATCGCTCCCGCTACTGACGGGCCTATGAGCGAGAATATCCCGCTGCCGGTGGGGAAGACTTTCGGTCCGGAGAAATACGCCCATACGGATATTGACGCGCTGCTGGCGCCTGACTACGGATTGAATCTGAACAGGCTGAAGCTGGATGTGAATCCTTATGATGTGTTTCACTGCGATGTGCCGAATATGAGCACGCTGCTTTATTTTCTTGTGAATGATCAGTATTATGATAATCCGAGAGATAATAGTCAGAGTCTGCCTGAGGGGGTGTTTGTGGGCGGTATGCTTGAGTTTGCCGCGCGTTTCCCTGAAGTGGCGGCTAAGTATTATGATAAGCTTGCTTCTGAACATGAAGACGGGGTGATAGCTCTTAATACGGTGTTGGCGCAGGACGGATTTGTGCTTTATGTGCCTGAGAATATTAAGGTGGAGAAACCGATTCAACTTATCAATGTGCTGCAGGGTGATGTGCCGTTTATGGTGAATCGCCGTCTGATGGTTATTATTGAGAACGGCGCGCAGGCTAAACTGTTGGTGTGTGACCATAATCTGAGCCCGGCTCAGTTTCTGGCTACTCAGGTGACTGAGGTGTTTGTGGGAGAGAACGCTTTCTTTGATATATACGAACTGGAGGAGAACTCGGTTTATACTAACCGTATCGCCTCAACGTTGATACGCCAGGCGGCTCACTCGAATGTGATGTCGAATGGTATTACTCTGACTAACGGGGTGACGAGAAATAATTATTATGTGAAGCTGGAGGGTGAAGGCGCCGAGACTCATGTATCGGGGATGGCTATTGCCGACGGTGATCAGCATGTGGATAATTATTCGTTTATCGAACACGCGGCTCCTTACTGCGTGAGCAACGAGCTTTTTAAATATGTGCTTAATGAGGGCGCGAGAGGTTCGTTCGCGGGTCGTATCCTGGTGCGAGAGGGAGCGGTGAAAACTGAGGCTTATCAGAGCAATAAAAATCTTTGTATGACGGATGAGGCAAGAATGTGGACGCGTCCGGAGCTGGAGATTTATTGTGATGACGTGAAGTGTTCGCACGGTGCTACCGTGGGGCAGCTTGACCAGCAGGCTATCTTTTATATGAGAGCCAGAGGGGTCACTGAGAAGGAGGCGAAAATGCTTATGATGTTTGCCTTTATGGCGGATGTGATTGAGCAGGTGCGTCTGGAGCCTCTAAAGGACAGGCTGAGACAGCTTGTGGAAAAAAGATTCAGAGGTGATCTGGCGAAGTGCAGGGGATGTACTGACTGCGGGTCATTGTAATTGATATTGATTTATGATGTGAGAAATGCGGGGTCGTCTGATCCCGCATTTTTTTTGCTTTTAAATGGGTCGGACATATCGCTTAACTTTACATTTAAACTACATATTTGGTTAACAACTTATTAGTATGTTTTATGTCCGATTTGTCGCACTTATGCTGTTTAGCATTATTTTTATAATTACACACAATTTTATTATATATCCACATCTCTCATTTTGAATGTTTATAATATTGCGATACACAAT
>CAMTOT010000081.1 GCA_947074165.1 uncultured Bacteroidales bacterium | reverse complement strand
CTACACCAGGACGTACACTCTTTCCCTACACGACGCTCTTCCGATCTTTCTATTTAACAGAAAAAAAATATTTTAACATTACAAACTATAAATCAAGCATAAAGAGAAATTGAAACTTGAAAACAAAAAAATAAGGACAGATGTACATCAGCCCTTACCATATTTAAAATGAATATAAACAACACTACCCAACCTTAACACCGCTTACACAATAGATATTATCATCATCAACCGCCGAATCAACCAAAAACACAGGCGAAAAAATAGAGATAAGAGACTTTGCCGGAGGCAAATCATTAACCGGTTTCAATTCAATATCCTTATGCAGATTATTAACCTCCTCACGGCTGCAATCATGAGCCACTAAAACCCGCCCCATCGGTTTAAGCAGATAATGACATTTATCAATTACAGACTCATAATCTTCAAAATGCGGGAATGAGTTATAAATAACGATTCTGTCAAAAAGACCTTTCTTCTCATCCATAGAAAAGAAATCTATACATTCAAAATCTACATTCTTATCCTCATATTTGTCTCTTGCTATATCAATCATCTGCGACGACATATCAATAGCCTTTACTCTTTTAGGTGAAAATTCAAGAATATACTTTTCCAGGACTCCGGTACCACAACCCACATCAAGCACCGAACAACCCTCATTGATATCAGCTATTCTTAACAAGTTGCGGATATTATTTATATCATGACAACACATCTTATCCCATTGGTCTGCCACCTTATCAAAATAATCTTGTACCATAGTATTAAGTATAATTTATTGATAATAAAAAAGAAACAATTCACTGTTATATTTTACTTAACAATCTGAAATATAAATTGTTTATAAAAAAACCTGCCGGTAACACCGACAGGTTAAACAAATAATAGAACAGGCTGTAACAGCCGTTGAAAAGGTCAATAATTAAGCCACCTCTTAAAAGCAGCTACTTTCTCTTTACTCACCGTTATCACTTCCGTTGATTTTGGAGTCACGGTAACACTTATTTTCCCGTTGAAATAAGGTTCAATTTTCTTTATCGCTTCCACATTTATTATGTACTGACGGTTAGCCCGAAAGAAGCAGTCAGGATCAAGCTGATCAGCCAGTTTATCAAGAGTAAGCTCTACGACATCCTCACCGCCACATTTTGAAACGGCAAACGTTATTTTATTTACAGAGTAAAAATATGCTATATCATCTACGCTAAGCGGCTCAAGCTTGCTCCCCTTATTAATCAAAAAACGGGTACGATAACGCTTTTCCTTTGAATTTATAGATTTTAGCGCGTCTATCAGTACATCCGACTCCGGATGTCGGGAGGTAACTGACTCATATTTCTCTATTGCCTCCTCAAGGCGCTTCTCGTCAAAAGGTTTCAGCAAATAATCTATGCTGTTTACACTAAAAGCCCTTATAGCGTATTCATCATAAGCAGTCGTAAATATGACAGGACAGGAGGGTGATATCTTTTCAAGAAACAGAAATGAATTACCGTCATTAAGCTGAATATCCAGAAAAAGAATATCCGGTTCCTCATGCTCTTCAAACCATCTGACCGCCCCAGATACTGAACCGGACACTACCTCTACGCTCCATTCCGGTCGTATATCGGCAAGCATTGACACCAACAATCTTGCCGCCGGCTTCTCATCCTCAATTATAGCTACTCTCAGTTTATCATTCATAAATCAATGGTATTTTCACCTCAAACAGTTTTTCACTCTCATCACATCTTATCTCTATATCTCTGCCGCACAAAAGCATATAGCGGTTTGACAGATTTTTAAGACCGATCCCCGATGATGTATCCGACAATTTACGCCTCAACGTATTAGAAAATATAAGAAACTCCCCTTTTTCATCAGTACGAAGCACGATATTCATAGGTATATCCTCATTTATTATATTATGCTTTATCACATTTTCGGCTAAAAGCTGCAACGAAAGAGGAGCAATCTTCATATCCTCACAGGCTTTATCTATATGGTTGTCTATTTTTATGCAGTCGCCCATTCTCACAGAGTGCAGAAAGATATATGACTCCAGAAACTCCGCCTCATCCTGCAATAATACCGTACGCATCTGCTGACACTGCAATACATATCTATATACACCGCTCAGTTTACGAGTAAACATAACAGCGTTTTTAGGATTATATTCAATCTCAGCCACAAGCGTATTCAGACTATTAAATAAAAAATGAGGATTAAGCTGATTCTGCAATGCCTCATACTTGGCGCTGTCATTCTCTCGCTGTAGTCGAGCCGCCTCTTTCTGCAATTTTACCGATCTTACAGCCGAGCGATTAGCAAGCAATAGCCCCACCACGACAAGCTCTATAAGCCACACCGCTATCAATATACGATGTCCGCCGTTAGGAAACACCAACGGTTGAGCCTCCCCTATCAATATCTTTGCTCCTACAAGAATAAGATAATTTATTATGAGTAAAATAAGCGCTGCCATCGAATATGTAAGCGGCAGTCTTACCTTGTGCAGCGAATAAGGAAAAGTAACAGAGTCTACCCACCGGCTCAGACGTATAATTACGAATCCGAGAAAATTAAAAAACAACACCGCGAACAGATATCCTGCCGTGGTTGTGATCTTCACTCGCGACTGCTCAGAGAACTGACCAAAATTGATAAGCAGAAAAAAAGAGAACAACCCCAGTCCTGAGAATAGGAAAATGCTATACATTGTTTGCCTGATATTTAAGTTCTCTTTTTTCATATCTTCAAAGATAGTCAATTTTGATTATACAGATTAAGCGAACGCTGCAGTTCGCTCCATGAATTTTGAGCTACTACCTTAGCCTGTATATAATTGACCTGTGCGTTCTGTCTGTATAGTTGAGCCTGCAAAATATCAAGCACCGACATCTTACCCTCCCTATACCTTTCAAGCGAGCGTTGTTCATTCTCGAGAGCTTTTGCAAGCGAGCGATAAGTCAGATTAACCTGCTCTACAGACTGCTCAAGGGTCTTCCGTGACGACTCTGTCTCAAGCGCTACCTGATCCTCCGTTTTCTCCAGATTCTGAGTCGCAATATTTATTTTTCTTCCCGCCGCGCGCGATTCCTTCGTACGCTTTCCCCATTCAAATACAGGCACCGACACTTTAGCGTATATCCCGTAATTGGGTTTCATATCCGAAGAGAAATCATACGCGGGAGATTTATAGTTTCCTTCAGCGCCGATATTTATCTGCGGTAGATACTTTGAATTAACGATTTTCTTATCTGCCTTAGTTATCCCGATCTGAGTACGCGCTATCATAACCTCCGGACGAGGATTTGAAATAAGACCTCCTATCCAGTCAGTAGTATTTATAGGGGCTACAACACTATCTGTAGTCGTATCAACATTAAGATTTACACCTGTAATAGAGTTAAGCGCCATCTTTGAGATAGCATACGACGTATTTGCCTGCATAAGCATATACTCAGACTCATTAAGCTTCACCTCAACCATCAGCAAATCGGTAGGATCGGCGTATCCCAGATCAACCCTCTGTTTTACCACCTTAACAAACTCCTCGATAGACTCTTTAGATTCAAGCGCTACAGCAGCTACCTCACCCATAGCCACACAGTTCCAGTAGGTAACATCAGACTGCTGCGAAACAACACTCGTAAGCATCTGCGATTGATACTGAGCGACATCTCGCTGCCCCTCAGCTCTCTTTAGAATGGCAAGCAGCCGTCCGCCCTGATATACAGGCTGCGACAGCGAAAGGAAAGCGTTATACTGATCATTCTGCCCCTGAAAACTAACAGGAGAACCTAAAGCCTCAAGATTTATATTAAGCTCCATCGGGTGACCCACATACTGATAAGATGCTCCTGCCCCGAGTTTTGGTTTAAGGTCAGCCCTTGCCGCCCCTACTATATCCATAGAGGCTTCAATATTCTCTCTTGCCGATTTTATATCATGATTATAATCAAGGGCCATATCTCTGTATCTCAATTGCAGCTCAGTCGGGCTTTGCGCGCCCGCCGCACTAAACATCATAACAAACAGGCTTAACAGTTTATATCTGAAACAATTATTCATATCAGTTATTTTTCATTTTCTTATTATAAAAAATCGCGTAAAGCGCAGGGGTAACAAAAAGGGTCAGCAATGTAGCAAAGCTCAAACCAAATATTATTGTCGCTGCCATACCTCCGAAAGCTACATCCCAAAGCAGTGGTATCATACCCAGCACTGTAGTCGCGGCCGCCATAATAACAGGACGCAGACGAACCACAGTCGATTCAATTACCGCCTTAGACGGGATAACGCCGCTTTTTATCTGAGCATTTATCTCATCAAGCAGTACTATCACATTCTTTATAATCATCCCCATCAGCCCGAGCCATCCCGCCATACAGAAGAACCCGAAATCAAATCCGGTCAACAGAAGTCCGACTGCCATACCGATAAGGGAAAGAGGAAGAATAAGAACAATTATAGCCGGTTGCTTAAAATTACGAAACAGAGCCACAAGGATAAGGATGAGCAAAATACCTGCCAGGGGAAAATACTTCATAAGCGCCGCCATAGCCTCTGTCTGATCCTTAAACTGAGCGTCCCAGAAGAATGAGTACCCTTCAGGCAGCTCCATCGCTTCCACCTCATCACGTATCATAGTATGCACCTCCGCCATCGTATGTCCGGGTTTCACTCCGCACATGGCAGCCATGGTAAGCTCTCTGTTGTATGTCATAACCACAGGCCACTCCCACCCTACGGTAGTAGAGTCCATCAACTGACCCAGCGGAGCGGAATTTGTACCGTTCCACACAGACACATTCTCAAGATCACTTATTGAAGGATTATCCTCTATCGGGCAATACAGCATAAGCGGCACTTTCTTCTCATTATCACGATATACTCCGATAGGCAACCCGTCATTAAGAGACTTCACCGACTCCATAATGCCAGATTTAGACGCGCCCACAAGTCCGGCTTTAAGCGGTGAATACTCCGGACGTATTATCATACTCTGATTGCGCCATTCGCACCTCGCGTCGGCTACATACGGATTTTTATTCATTATAGCTATAGCCTCGCGGGTCAACGAGTCAAGTACAGCCGCGTCTTTGCCCCTGAAGCGGGCCTGAATGACAGATTCCTGAAGCGGACTCAACTCAAACTTATTTACCTTAGTAAACATCTCGGGAAACATCTCCCTCACATTAGCGGCAAGTTGCCCTTGCAGCGCTATAGCCTCTTTAGGACTTTTTGCCTTAACAAGTATCTGCGCGTAATTTGGCTGCGGACCAAACGCTATATTTGACAAATAGTAACGGGGCGGAGACTGCCCAACAAACCGCGAAACCATATCCGTACCCTCATAATTACCAATAAGCGAGGCCAGACTCGCGCTGTTGGCATCCATTGTCTCAATGCGGGTCCCCTCGGGCATCCAGCAGTCAATTGTGAAATACTGCTTCTCAAGCGCTGGCACGAAAACACGGGATATAAATTTAAAGCTCCATAACGATACTACAAACATGATCATAGCCGCGGCTACCGTTATATATTTATGTTTTATAATCCATCCGAGCACCCTGCGAAACCCGTTATACATTTTACCGTCGAACATATCATCGGCATTGCCCGATACTTTAGGGCGGCGCGAATACTGCTGTATATAATAAGGTGTCTGAATCATCGCGAACACCCAACTGAACATCAACGACACTGCTATAACTATAAACACAGATGAAAGCAGCTCACCCGTGATATGTGGTGAAAGATAGACAGGCATAAAGGTAAGCGCACCGATCAAGGTAGCCGCGAGCAGCGGTACCGACGTAGAAGTAGTAGCCCTTATTATAGAAGGACGCTTGCGCATACCCCTTTGCATATTCACAAGTGTAGCGTCAGCCACAACAATAGCGTTGTCAACGAGCATACCCATAGCTATAATAATAGCCGCGAGCGACATGCGCTGTAGTGCAATACCCCACGACTGCATAACAATAAGAGTAGCGAAGATTGTAAACACGAGCGAACTGCCCACAATTATACCATTGCGGAAGCCGATAAAGAAAAGCAGTATAGCTATAACAGTAAGTACAGACAACACCAGATTAACAAGAAACCCGCGGTTGGCTACATCCGACTCATACCCCTGATCGTATACATTCTTCAGAGTAAATCCAGCCGGCATATTTTCGCCGTAATCATCCATTCGCTTCTTTACCGCCTCTGCCATATTCACTACATTGCCGTCAGAGACCGTAGATATAGCGATACCCATAGCCGGGATATTGTCAATATACATCAGATTGCGTGCCGGCGATGAATAGCTCTCATAAATATCTGCTATCTCACCAAGTCTGAAATACTCTCCCGATTTTGATACAATAGTAAGATTTTGCACATCGTCAAGAGAATAAAACGTACCAGTTGATTCTACCCTTATTCTATTCTCAGAGCTATTAATCGCGCCCGCGTCAACAACGCGGTTCTGACGGTCAAAAGCCGACGCTATCTCGCCTACGCTTATACCGCTGCTGGCAAGCACTGCCGGTTTTATCTCAATATTAATAGTACGCTGCTGAGCTCCGTAAATATCCACCTTACCGACATCCTTCACCTGAAGAATATCATTTTTAATAATCTTTGCCTGATCTTCAAGTTCGCGGAAGCTCTTTCCTTCTCCAGAGAGCGCGTAAAACACCCCCAACACATCACCGAAATCATCATTAACAACCGACGGGCCTGCTCCTGCCGGCAGCTTAGACTGAGCGTCATTAACCTTACGCCTCAACTTATCCCATAGTTGCTGCATCTGATCAGCCCTTATCTCTTTCTTCACATTCACCGTAATCTTAGATATCCCGGCACGGTTTTCCGTTTTCAGATAATACAACTCACCCAACGACTGTATAGCCTCTTCAAGTATATCCGTCACCTGAGTCTGCACCTCCATAGATGAAGCGCCAGGATAGGTAGTCACCACAAGCGCCTGCTTTATAGTAAAAGGAGCATCCTCGAGTTTACCCATTTTGACATAAGAGAATATACCTCCGGCCACAACAATAAACAGCAGCAAAGTGGTAAAGGCTTTATTTTTCAGAAAATATTCTATAAATTTCATAGCACTGTTATTTACGGTTAATAACCTCTACCGGCATACCCTCCGATATAAGTTCCATTCCTGTAGAAATAATCACGTCATCGGCAGACACTCCTGATGTTATCTCCATCATACCGTTTCTCATCAATTTGCCGGTCTTTACATTACACGACTTAGCAACGCCATTGCTATTGACCCACACATAAGGACCTGTCTGCGAATTATTCCTTATTATATGATGAGGCAATGCAAGAGACGATCCGCCGGCGCTGTCATTTGTAATCAACACCTTGCCCGACATACCTGCCGGAAACTCATTCTCTTTGTTAGACAATACCGCTGTAATTATATAAGAAAGATTATTTTTTGAAGCGCCTTTTGATATTGCTTCCGCCCTCGCCTGAAACACACGATCTGGCAGCGCGTCGAAGCGTATATTCACAAAGTCACCCTGAGAAACCGACACTGCAATCTGCTGCGGCACGAAAAACTCAATTTTCAGCCTTTCGATATCTATAAATGAGCATAATGCCTGAGATGGTTTTATATCCTGATATCTTTCAAACTTCACATCCTGCACATATCCGTTGAACGGTGCCGTCACACGTGTATCACCCAGATCATTTTTTACAGCGGTAAAGTTTGCATGGGCAGTCTCATAATCAGATTTTGTCTTTTCATAAGCAGACGCGGAGATATTATTCAGATTAAATAGCGACTCTACTCTCTTGTATTCGGAGCATGACTGATCATATACCGCTTTTATTTTGTCAAACTTCACCTGATAATCTCTCGGATCTATAGCTGCTATCACATCTCCCTGCTTATAATATTTGCCAGGGAAGATATCAAGGTCATTAACTACCCCGCCAACCCTAAACGATAGTTCTGATGAACGATAAGGTTTGGAGATAAAAGGAAACTCCTGGGCTGAATTCTCATTCAGTCTGACCGCCTTTACTGTTTTAATTTTTAAAGAGCTGTTTGCGTCCTCACTTTTTGGCGAACAGGATGCGATTAATATGCCGGTACCAAATATCAACAATTGCTTCACTGATGGTTTCATATCTTCTTTTTTTATATAAATCTAAAACAGGCGAACGAATGAGGGTGTGGTTTATTTACCCAAACCTGTAAATCAGCTACTGAAGCGGGATTTCTCCAATGTAATATATATATGCAACTCCCGATACCTGAAAGTGCAACGGCTGATTCCGACTTCGGAATCAACGGATTCCAAAGCCGGAATCAACCGTTGCCGATATCGGTATCAGGCGTTGCACATATACATTACATTGGGGGAATTAATAATTTAATTTTAGCAACTTTGGAAAAGTGATAAAATTATGATTGCTATACCTTTGTAACACAATAGAAAACGGATATGAACAGGATATTAACTACGGAGGAAAACTATAGACGCAGAGTCAATCTTGTGGTTGAGTATATAAGAGAAAATTTAGACAGCGAAATTGATATCGCTACTTTAGCTTCTCTATCGGCGTTTTCGCCATTCCACATGCACCGTATCATCAGAGGATATTTAGGTGAGCCCATTGGCGCATTTATTGTGCGTACGAGAGTTGAGACCGCTGCAAAACTGCTTCGCTACTCTGACATGGCTGTCTCAGACATCGCATACAGAGTGGGATATAGCAGTCCGTCTTCATTGACGAAGGCTTTTGCCAAAGTGATGAAAATCTCACCAACAGAGTATCGTTCAACTAAAAATTATAATATTATGACTACTCAATCAATCTGCCACGAAGTAAATCTCTCAAAAGGTAAGATAGTGGAATTGGAACCTAAAACGGTACTGTATATAAACGCAATGGGTATCTACAGCGGTATTAATTTCAATAATATTTTCGCCCGCTTATGGGAGGAGGTGAAACGCCAGGGACTCTACTCGGCGGGAATTGAACATATTGGCATGTATTATAATAGTCCGGAGATAACATCTGGCAATAACTTAATGAGTGATGTTTGTTTACGTGTATGTAAACCGGCTACTCCCAACGGTGATATAGCAGTCAAAGAGATCCAGGGCGGACGATTTATTGTATTTACTTATATTGGCGAATATAATAAGGTAGGCGTTGCTTATGATAAAATATACGGTGAACTTCTTGCGAAAAACGGAGTTGAACCGCGCAGTAATTATTGTATGGAGAAGTATGTTAGTGATCCTCGCCGTACTGATCCGGAGAAGTCTAAGACTGAGATTTATATTCCTATTGAATAATGAGTTGATATAGGTCCGGAGAACTCAAGAGGGAGGTATTTAAAGGGCAGTTATTATTGCTGTGCTTGGATTAACGTTATTAATTGCAATAATTCAGGAACATAGAAATATAACATGAAGGAATTTGCCGTCTATTATTTCCCTCTTACTTTCATATCGAGTTCTTTTACTCCTTCTTGTAAGTTATTATGTAGATAATTTATAAATCCATCATAAGATTTTATATTATTATTTGTATAGTATTCAACAATCAGACTAAACAATTTCTCAGAGCCAACTACATCTGATAATTCTTGTAAGAATTGCGGACCATCTGAATATATTTGATACCAGGAACTACTCTCATTTATATAAATATCATATAGAGGCGTAGTATTTTCCTGTTCATAAAAATCGTTTCTTTTAAATTTGCCACAATGAACATACTGCGCCAACCATTCTATAACAGACTCATTAATAAAGAATTTACCTTTATCATATGAAGCTACAGGTAGCAATTCATGAAGTGTTTCATGAATAATCCCACTATCAGAAGAGAACATATTATCACATATCACGAAACCGTTACAACCATAACCAAGACCGGCTGCGGGTTCTTTACTATTCCATTCAATCAATACAATATTTATATTTTTGATATTTTTAAATAAGTTCTTATGAGTAAAGAGCTTATTTACCTCTGTTAAAGACAAATCTTCTTGAGTATGATATAGACTAATACTTACCCCATCGCTAATAACTTTCTCTTGTTTATAAACATTATTATTTATGACTGTTACGCATACACGTGGTTCGTCAATATTGTCATAATTCCATGATATAAAGGTTGTATATTTTTCATTATGTGATAT
>CAMTOT010000080.1 GCA_947074165.1 uncultured Bacteroidales bacterium | reverse complement strand
AGATAATGAGCGGTGACTGGAGTTCAGACGTGTGCTCTTCCGATCTATAATACAAGTGTATTTCCACCCCATTTTATGAGTACCGGTATAAAGAATACTCCTATTATAGCTCCTAATTTACCTATCGCTGCACATAGACCTACTCCAGACCCTCGCTGCTGAATAGGATAAATCTGAGTTGGCAGAATAAATGTTATAAGATGTGGCCCCGCGTTGAGGAATATCTCAAAAACAATAAATCCAAGAATTGAAACCCAGAAAGGCAAACTATAAATATTGGCAAGTAACATCATTAAAACTCCAACAGAACACATAATGAATCCTATTGACTGAATCAGAATGTGATTTATTTTTTTCTTTACAAGAATAAGTCCTATTACAAAGCCTAATAATATAAATAAGTTTATTACCGCGGTGAGTTTTATTGAGCTAAGCACGTGCAGGAACGGTGTAGCCTGAACACTCTCTAATTTAAGCGACAACAACAAAACGGGAGTAAATATTCCTACTCCATATACGCCTACACCTTCACATGCCCATGGTATCCCACCAATTATAACCTTTCTTATATTATGCTTTTTAAAAAGATCCTTCCATGCAGTTTTTACCGAAGAGCTTATTTGTTTTTTATGTTCAAATGCTCCCAAAACAACATCTTTTCCTAAAAAATATTTTATATTCTTCTCCGCCTCTTCTGTTTTCCCATGAGTAATAAGCCATCCCGGACTCTCTTTAAATCTTACTCTTGTGATAATCATAACAAAAGCTATACCGCTAATAATCAAAAACAGTCGATCCCAGATATAGGCGGTATCATAATGTCTTATTATGATAAAACACGCTAATGCCATAAATATATTTCCTAATGAACATGCTGATTTAGCTACCCCCACCATTATAAGCTTCCAACGTACCGGCATTATTTCAGATATATAATCGGGATCAAGAGAATACTCTCCACCAATGCCTATCCCGATAGTAAAGAGTAAGAAGATTAATGTATTGGGGTCTTTTACAAAAACAGCAATTATAGATATTACCAAAACTATTGAAGGACATAATCTAAAAAACGAAAGATATCCATATTTGTCGCATAAATGGCCGATGAGAATACAACCGGTCATAATGCCTATTAAGCCTGCGGATGCTAAGAAACCTTGTTGGAGGGAGGATAATTGCGGATGAGATATAATCTGAATAAATGGAATAACAACCCCGACTAACGTAGCGAGAGCCGAACCCATAAACTGCCCTATGGAGGCAATTATCAAAACACGAAAATGCCCCCATCGCAGGGGCATTATATCCATATTAACTTGATTATCCATCAATATAAATTAGCTTTTATGCCAGTTTGAATGATCGGTATTATTCTTTTTTTCCACATTAAATTTAAATAGAGGAAGTAAAAACAACCATGTTGTTATACAGAACGGACCTGTAAGAGTCGGCAATCCCAATGGTTCAAGAAACACATTCATTGCAGCCTGAACAAATACACAAGCTAAAATACCAATCACACACCAAATCGCAGTTTTAATATTTACTTCATAAAAGGTCATGCCTAATGCAATACCGGTCAGCACAGCACTAAAACCATACAGTCCGTTTGCTATATCAGAACCCGGCCCTTTCATGACAATAATTATAAACAACGATAAGGCAGAAGCTATAGCAGCCCATATCGCAGCCCATTTATTGCTTATAAAAAGCGCGACAAGAAAGAATATTCCTGTTACCCACGAATTAATCAGAAATACCTGAGAAATACCTTTAAGCCAGTAAAAGATCAGATCTCCAAACTCAATCTCAATATTGGTTGAGATAGTACCGGGGAGATGTGGAGATGCCATGTATGTAGGAGGCATCCCGTCCATAACTCTTGCAGACAAAAGAAACAACCATGTTGAGAATACAAACGGGAAAGTAAGCGAATTAACCTTCCATGGGGCCATTATATTATTAAATCCTGTACGTACCCACGTTGTCATTGCCGCGCAAAAGATCATGCATAGCCATGACAAATAGGTATTTCCCAGAAAGGTCATAAATCCACAACCTACAAGAATCCCGTTAAATCCCCAAAGTCCGGCATCACCATCCTCTTTTGGTAGTTTCAGCAAGTAACCCGTAATAGTAGATACAAATAATGCCACCATAGCTCCCCATGCGACATGCCCCTGTCCCTCTTCGAAGGCACCCCACACTATTCCACAGATAAACAGTATTCCTGTCCAGATATTATTCTGAAACATAACCTGACTTGCTCCGCGTAAATAAACTTTTATAAAGTCAAGCAGAGCATTTTTATTATCATTTTTCTGTACAGTAGAATTGTCATTCATATTCTCAAATTTTATTTATCTCCATGGGAATTCCTGGGGCAAAGGTTTATTCTTAATCTCCATCCTTACTTTGGAACAGAATTCCCTAACAATCTTTTTCACAGGACTTGTTTCCATTCCTACAACTTTAAATAGCAGCCCGCAGTCATTAGGCAGTTTTGTAATGCCTACTGCAACCCTGTTTTCTTTATCAATATAAGGTTGGAAAGCATCATAAATATTGTCGCGATGAATGGGAGGCGTCAGCACTATAACATTTGCAAAAACATCGTATTGGGCCATTACCCCTAAGAGTCTTGGCGATTTAAGAAAAGGCTCAATTACAAATTTCTCTCTAAACAGTGGTTTGCCATCAGGTCGCTCTCCTCTTGTACAAACAGAGAGAACATCATACTGAAACAATTCCCCATCTTTATAATACTTCCTTCCTGCCATATATATTTCAGAGTAGAAAAGAGTTGCAGATTGGTCTATTCTTATTGTTGTATCTGAAATAAATCTTGAGTGCGCACAAGGTATTACAGGTTCAGGCAGAAACTCAAGATATGAATTCTCTTCAAGATTAAAATGCTGAATAAGCGATGAGTAATTAAACCTCATCTCCGCTATTTTTGTAGCCGCACCTGTAGATATAAATGCATACGCATCTTTTCGTACCGTGAAATTCTGTTCATAGCGATCTCCGTCAACATTTGGTCCGCCTGATGAGAGAATATAAACGCATGGCATCTCGGGCATCTCTTCATCAAAATACAACTCCTTTTGCACAATAAGCGGTACTCTTCGCTCATGTTCGCGCATTATAGATTTCCCCCATTGATCTATCTCAAAACCAAGATTTAAGTAACCCGTTTTACCGGGTGCACCAACGTACATTGCCTTTGGATTCTCTATATACCGGGAAATCTCTCGTTTCACTGTATTCACATCATTATCTCCTGAATCAGCTTTTTCACCGCAATCCACATGTGGTAAAACAATTTTTTCCGCAGGTTGATTGTCGTTTGAAACGACGACTTGCTCTTTATTTATCATTTTTACATCAAGCTCATTCATCTACATTAGTGCTTAAGATTATTGATTTTCTTCTGCCTTTTCAGGTACCCTGTCAAATAGAGCCATTTTTCTGATTAACTCTACAAGTTCCGGTATACCTTCTCCGGTCATACAATTTGTAAAAATAAATGGTTTGCCCGGACGCATTAATTCCGAATCGTGTTTCATAACGTCAAGACTTGCGTGTACATAAGGCGCCAGATCGGTTTTATTGATAACAAGAATATCTGATTGAGATATTCCCGGACCATCTTTTCTCGGAATCTTATCACCTGCCGCAACATCAATAACATAAATAAAAAAATCCACTAATGCCGGACTAAAAGTAAGAGTCAGATTATCGCCTCCGGATTCAATCAAGACCACATCGCTATCAGGGAATTTGGTTTCCATCTCCTCTACCGCAGCGATATTCATTGAAGGATCTTCTCTTACTGCGGTATGTGGACAAGCTCCGGTTTCGACCCCTATAATTCTATCTTCTATTAATATGCCTTTCAGCATTTTTCTGACATGCTTGGCATCTTCAGTTGTAACTATATCATTTGTTATAATGAGTACTTTCATACCCATATTAAGAAGATAAGGCGTAATAGCCTCTATTAATGCTGTTTTGCCGGAACCTACAGGACCTCCAACACCGATTCTACATGTATTACTCATAATTACAGTATAATATTAGTTCATAAACATTCTCATTGTACCTTTTTCATGCAGTGAGGCCATTATATCCGCCATAGGTACAAATACATTCATATCATCATAATCTAAAACCTTAACCTCATCATAAATCTTAGCTGTTTCTTCAGTCAGCTTAAATAAAATCCTTTGTGTATCATAGTGTGATACACGTACACTCCTGAGAGCTGCGCTCAATACCATATTAATTACTCCATATTGATGTGCGCTGAATAATTCCCTTGAAGAAAGACCACAAAATCCAAAAGTTATAGCTTGTGCTACCGGATAAGTACCAGGAGTCTTATCCGATTTAATATCGTCAAGCCAACGGGACATTATTGGTGATTCAAATATATGCACTGACAATTCCGCCATCTTTTTGCCCATTCGTTGCGTCATTAGCCTTGCCTCTGAATTCATCTTAAATAAAATAACCTGATTATCTGCATTGAGAATATCCTCATAGTCATTATTATTAACTGCTTCTAATGTCTTAAGAGCCACAATTGCGTCACTAAAAGCTGCTTGCGTAGCAATAGCGCGCACATATTCCTCCAGCGTTTTTGCATCATAAACAATCTTTTCATGCACAGCTGTTTCAAGGCCATTCGAAAAAGAAAATGTACCAACAGGAAACGTAGAGTCTGTAAACTCAAGGAGCCTCATTATTTTTGTTATATCCAAATTCATAATTACGCTGTAATTTCCAAACCTGATTTATATCTCAATGACTACATTCATGCTGATGTGTATGAGCCGAACTACTATCATGTATATGATCATCGCTGTGTATATGCGAATGACTTTCCATTCCCGAGCCGCCAAATAAACGTCTTATTTCATGAGGGGCAAGATATGGTATTATCTCAAGGCCGGGCTGAAACTCATATGTAATACCCTCTATATGATGGGTATCCATAACACTCATCATAACCTTTTTATCAACAGTGAGTGGCACATATACCTTTGTATTTTTCACAACAGCAGGCCAGTGCTGATTACCTATTGCATGTCCCAACTCCACTGAAATATGGATAATCGTCTCCGGATTCTTTTTTGCAAGCGCGCTTAAATCAATAACCAATACAGGACTCAGATCAAGCCTGATTACCAAAGCCGTCTTTTCATCATTATCATACGCTAATATGTCGCCGTTTATTACCTGCGTATGTCGCTTAAGGGCTACAGCATATTCATTGCCGTTATTACTCTTTACAAGAAATCTACTTTTTTGTGCTGTCCACTGATCAAGATCAATATACTCTATCTCAAAATCCTTAATTTTCTCTTTCCATTCAGGCGACAAATACTGATTTCCGATTATTTCGGTAAATACCTTCATATATATAAATTTGATGTAAGTAAAATTGAGGCCGACCATAATTGAGTCAGCCTCATATTAATATTTCAGCAAGCAGTTAGCTAAACCAATATAATTGAGCTAAAGAAAACTCTTTTGCAGGCGGTACATAAGCATGTACGCCGTCAAAGAACACTTCAAATGTCTCCGGATTAATATCTATTTTAGGCATAGCCTCATTTCTGACCATATCATATTTAGACAACTGTCTTGTTCTGCTAACAGGATATACGATTCTTTCAAGAGCGTATTTTTCTTTTATGCCTAAATCGAAAGATGCTTGCGAAACGAATGTAAGACATGTCTCAGGCATTGTTTTACCGAATGCTCCAAACATTGGTTTCATTAGTATAGGCTGAGGAGTCACCAAAGATGAATTTGTATCACCCATCTTAGCCCAGTTTATTATACCGCCTTTTATTACCATCTTAGGCTTAGTTGCAAAAAACTCTGGTTCCCACAATACAAGGTCTGCCATTTTGCCTTTTTCTACAGAACCAAGTACATCTGAGATACCATATGTAATAGCCGGGTTTATTGTCATTTTCGCCAAATAACGTAACACACGGAAATTATCATTTCCATCTGCATCCTCCTGTAGTTTTCCTCTAACCTGCTTCATATATGAAGCCATCTGGAATGTTCTCATAAAAGACTCTCCTACTCGACCCATCGCTTGTGAGTCGGAAGAAAGCATAGATATTACGCCAAGGTCATGAGCTACATTTTCTGCTGATTGCGTTTCAGGGCGCACACGACTCTCCGCGAAAGCCACATCTGAAGGAATATTCGGATTAAGATTATGGCAAACCATAATCATATCAAAAAGCTCAGCCTGTGAATTAACGCCAAAAGGTATGGTCGGATTTGTTGATGAAGGAAGGAAGTTAGCAAGTGATGCTACTTTCATTAGGTCTGGAGCGTGACCTCCTCCTGCCCCCTCCGTATGATAAGAGTGCATAGTACGGCCGTCTATGGCAGCTATACTGTCTTCTACAAATCCTGACTCATTAAGAGTGTCGGTATGCATAGCTACCTGTACATCGTACATATCAGCCAAAGTCATAACAGTCCTCAGAGCAGCGGGTGTTGTGCCCCAGTCTTCGTGGATTTTAAATGCGCAGGCACCTGCCAATACCTGCTCCTCAAGAGCCGGTAATTTAGAGCAGTTACCTTTACCCATAAGTCCAATATTAATAGGAAGACCTTCTATAGATTGAAGCATTCTTTTTATATTCCATGGTCCGGATGTAATCGTTGTGCCATCAGATCCGTCTGTCGGGCCCAAACCACCACCTATCAGTGTGGTAATACCATTGCTCAGACAATCATAAGCCTGCTGAGGGGCTACCATGTGTACGTGTCCGTCTATACCGGCGGCAGTAAGTATTAAATGCTCCCCTGATATAGCATCCGTAGATGGCCCTGTCACAAGATCCGGCGAAACACCTTTCATTATATTTGGATTTCCGGCTTTACCTATTCCGGCAATTTTTCCATCTTTAATTCCGACATCTGCCTTAACAACACCCAATATTGGATCTAAAATTGTAACATTTGTAATTACAGTATCAAGTGAACCATCTTTGGATGTCATAGTATTAGCAAGCCCCATACCATCTCTTAATGTCTTGCCACCTCCGTAAACTACCTCATCTCCATACTCTCTGAGATCTTTTTCAATCTCTACATACAGATCTGTATTTGCCAAACGAATCTTATCTCCAACCGTTGGCCCAAACAGATTATTATTCTCTTGTCTTGATATTATTGCCATAATTTTGCTTCTTTAAGATTTCTTTTGTTCACTTTCTGTATAACCTGCCTGAGCTTCGCTCTGTGAGACTGATTTAAAACCATACTCCTTAATTCTTCTGAAAGCCTCTATACGAACAGGGTAATAACTAGGGAAATCTTCCGTTCCGGCAAATCCATTAGTCAGATCATTAAAGCCCCATACATAACGTTTACCTGAATAAGCAACAAGTTCAACTTCGCGCTCATCTCCGGGTTCCAATCGGATAGCCGTTGTAGCCGGTATATTAAGATGATAGCCAAAAGCTTTTTCTCTGTCAAATTCTACATATCTATTCACTTCAAAGAAATGAAAATGAGATCCTATCTGCACCGGACGGTCTCCTGTATTTCTTACTGTTAATTTTACAGTTCGCCTGTTTGCATTATATGTGATTGGTGTGTCACCTAATATAACTCCTCCTACCGGAACAGGTTTATCCGGCTTAAATCCCGGTGTATTAGGATATGAAATCTGAGGAACACCCTCAAATACTCCTGTTGGAGTTTCATACGTTGATGAAGTATTCTGATTCTTTGGATCAACAGAATTATTTTCACTCATAACTGGATATTTTTAAATTACTTAATCGGATTATGGATACTTACAAGACGGCTACCATCGGTGAATACAGCTTCAACCTGTAATAACTTGATCATATCTGCTACTCCATCCATTACCTGTTCTTTTTTTAAAACATTTGCTGCATCAGTCATAACTTCCTCTACAGTTTTACCCTCTCTAGCTCCTTCCAGAGCTGCGCTTGTGATAAATGCCACTGACTCGGGATAATTTAATTTAAGTCCCTTTTGTAGTCGTCGCTCGGCAATTATACCCAATTGAAGCAGCATTAATTTGTCGATTTCTCTTGGCGTTAAGTGCATAATACTTTTTTTATTTGTTCAACAAAAAATAAATAAGAACTCATAAAAATGAATTTTTAATACTCATACAACACATAAAAAATAATATAGTTTTAAGGATTTTTATTTTTAACAGAGATGTTATCTAATTAGAAATAGTAACACTACAATACTGAATTACAATACAGTACAAACATACAGCTTACAAAAAAGACAGATATAATAAACCAAACAGCCTATTTAAATGTTAATCATTCAAAATAAATAAATCTTTTAAATTATGATAGATAACGGAGATGTTGCATTTATGATCATCACTACCGTACTGGTGTTTTTTATGACACCGGGACTGGCATTCTTTTACGGAGGACTTGTAGAGAGAAAAAATTCTCTCACAATGATGATTTACACTTTTATTGCGATAGGAATAGTTACTATTCTATGGGTTTTAGGTGGTTTTTCACTTGTATTCGGGGATAGTCTGGGAGGGATAATCGGAAATCCCACTCAATATATCTTTATGAAAGATGTAGACTTTAAGGTAAACCCACAATATGGGCCTAAAATCCCTTTTTTGATGTTCTTTATGTATCAACTAATGTTTGCTATAATAACGGCACCATTAATGAGCGGGGCTTTTGCAAACAGATTATCCGTATTAGGATGGATTAAAATTATCATTTTCTGGATGATATTTGTCTACTTCCCTGTAGCTCACTGGATTTGGGGAGGTGGATTCTTAGAAAAATGGGGATTTGTCGATTATGCCGGTGGTACAGTTATACACGTAAGTGCTGCCTTTGGTGCATTATCTTCAATATTCTTTCTTGGCAGAAGAAGCGTATTATTTAAGAAACCATGCGGAAATCCAAACTTAATGCTTATCGGAGCATCAATATTAATGTTCGGCTGGTTTGGTTTCAATTCAGGAGGAGCTCTTTCCGGAGGTATGACAGCGTCAATAGCATTTACAAATACAGGGATAGCGGCTGCATTCGCTATGATTACGTGGGTTATTTTTGATTATTGTAAAACAAAAAAATTCTCTGTTGTGGCTCTTTCCACAGGTGCGGTTGCGGGACTTGCCACTATTACGCCAGCATCAGGATACATAACTCCGCAAAGCGCAGTTATAATAGGTGTCATGTCTGCTTTCGTATGCTATAGCTTCCTCAACTTTGCTATAAAACGTAATTGGGACGACGCTTTAGGTGTATGGGGAGTACATGGTATGGGTGGATTTACAGGAACTATTATGATAGGTATATTTGCCCAATCAGAAGTGAACCCGATAACAGGCAGTCTTCATCAATTTCTTATACAACTTGCCGGAGCATCAATTGTAGCTGCATATTCATTTATTATAACATATTTAATATTTAAATTTTCAGATACAATAGGTTCAATCAAAGTATCTCCTGAGATACAAGAAAAAGGATTGGATAGCGAATACATGATAGAGTCTGATTTACAGGAATAAAAAAAAAGGCGCATTGTTAATAATTAACAATGCGCCTTTTTTCAACGTTTATTTCTAAAAAAAGCCTGTATAATCTCACGACATTCGTCTTCCATAATTCCCGAGTTTACAATAGTCTTGGGATGCAATGCTTTTGGGGCAAAATTAGAAAAACCTCGTCTTTCATCTGAAGCACCATAAACTATGCGGGATATTTGAGACCAACCCAATGCGCCTGCACACATTATACACGGTTCGAGTGTCACATAAAGAGTGCAATCATTAAGATATTTACCACCGAGCAGATTAGTTGCAGCAGTAATAGCTTGTATTTCCGCATGAGCTGTAACGTCTGATAAGGTTTCTGTAAGATTATGCGCGCGCGCTATTATTCGATCATTGCACATAATAACTGCCCCTACCGGCACTTCACCCTGATCAGCAGCTTTTCGTGCTTCCTGAAGCGCTTGCTTCATATAATATTGATCATCAAACATTAGCAAAAGATAATTATATAAATAAAAAAGTTTCTTTACAGATGACTATCTGCGCATTTCATTTTCATCAAATAAAGTGGGGTGATTCTCCTCCATCTTTTGAAGAACATGCATCACAATAGTCTCTCTTAGCCAACG
>CAMTOT010000079.1 GCA_947074165.1 uncultured Bacteroidales bacterium | reverse complement strand
GAGATAATGAGCGGTGACTGGAGTTCAGACGTGTGCTCTTCCGATCTTGTTTGCAGACGAGATTGCTTCTTATGAAAATATACAGATTCGACAGTTTAAAGTGCCATCGGAATTTGATTTTATTTCTCCAAAAAATGATTTTAATAAGAAACCACAGTGGAAAGTTCTTAATAAGGAGAATGTGATGCAGTTTTCTGCTCTTGCGTATTTTTATTCTAAAGAGTTACATGAAAAAACGGGAGTACCGGTTGGCATAATAAATTCGAGTTGGGGTGGAACGCCTGTTGAGGCATGGATAAGTGAAGAGTCACTAAAGGAGTTTCCTAAATATATCAATGATAAGAAACGATTTGAAAGTGATGCATACAGAGAAGAGATAAAGAAGCTTGAAGGTATTGAGTTTAGTATATGGAATAATTCTCTTTATCTTGGAGATCCCGGTTTGAATAGACAGAATCCGTGGTATAGTGCGTCTTATAATGACCAGGACTGGAGTGAAGTAGATTTATTTTCAACAGATTGGGCAACCAATGGTCTTAATCCCGTAAACGGTTCTCACTGGTTTAGAAAAGATATTAATATATCGCAAGAATGGGAAGGGAAAGAAGCGACACTTAGACTGGGCTGTGTTGTTGATGCCGATTCTGTATTTGTAAATGGAGTATTTGTCGGGACAATATCATATATGTATCCACCGAGAATATACAAAATACCAGAGGGTGTACTTAAAAGCGGTAAAAATAACGTGACAGTACGTCTTATCAGTAATAGTGGCAATCCTCATTTTGTAAAAGATAAACCGTATAAGATAATTTGCGGAGATGAAGAGGTTAGTCTTGAGGGGAAATGGAAATATCACCTTGGCGCGCCGATGCCGACAGCTCCGGGTATGACTTTTTTCTGTTATAAGCCGGTTTGTCTTTTTAATGCTATGATACATCCGCTTCGTAAATACGCGGTAAAAGGTGTTTTGTGGTATCAGGGTGAATCGAATGTGTCAAGACGGAATGAGTATGATAAACTACTATCAACAATGATTGCTGACTGGAGACAAACTTTTGATAAACCAGAGATGCCATTTTATATCATAGAGCTTGCTGATTTTCTTGCTAAAGATAATCCGGCACGGGCAGCGTGGGCTGAGTTTAGAGAAGTTCAGGCTAATGTAGCAGAAAATAATACTAATACTACACTTATTAAAAACTCTGATCTTGGCGAATGGAATGATATTCACCCACTTGATAAAAAAACTGTCGCCGGAAGAATTGTTGAAGCTGTCTTGTCAGATATGAAAAATAAATAAAACAAAACTATAAAACCAAACAACTACAAATAATAAAATACTATGAGTACACAGAGTCAGGAGATTTCAGCAGGCAGAATAAATCTTGCGGCATCTCTGTCACAGAAAGTTACTATGGCCGAAAAGATTGGCTATAGTTTGGGAGACTGTTCCGCGAACATTGTCTTTCAGATGATGATGATTTACCAGACTAAGTTTTATACCGACGTATTTGGATTGGAGGGGGCAGTTGCCGGTACGGTTATGCTGATTGCGCGTATTGTTGATGCGTTTGTTGACCCGACGGTAGGTATCCTTTCAGATCGTACTAAAACAAAATGGGGTAAATATCGCCCATGGGTATTATGGACAGCACTTCCATTTATGGTGTTTTACGTACTTGCATTTTATAATCCGGGAATAGAAGATAAGGCAATGGTAGCTGTTTACGCTACATTATCTTACACCCTTTTGATGACGCTATATTCGTTTAATAATACACCATATTCATCTTTGGGTGGTGTTATGACCGGAGATATACAAGAAAGGACTAGCATTACTTCGATTCGTTTTGTGGCAGCTACCGTGGCACAGTTTGTAATACAGGGATTAACGCTGCCTCTTGTTAATAAGTTCTCCGACGGCGGTGATTTGGGCAAAGGGTGGCTTTATACAATAAGCATATACGGAGCTATTGGTTTTGTATTTCTTGTTATCACTTTTTTCTCAACTAAAGAGCGTATCGAACCTCCTGTAAATCAGAAAGCTGATACTCGTCAGGATATAAAGGATGTATTTAGTAATGTGCCATGGAGAGCAATGTTTTTACTGACTTTGTTTTTATTTACCACACTTGCCATGTGGGGCAGCGCGATGAACTATTATTTTGAAAATTATGTAGATCGACAGGCTCTATTTGCTTTTTTGGGTAAACTTGGACTGGTAGCTACAGCGGCAGGTGAAGGTATGGGATATACGTTGCTTAATGCTTTCGGACTAATAGTTAGCTCTCCTGATAAAGCTTATGAAGTTGGTTTCGGTGTGTTTAATATGGTCGGGGCTTTAATTCAGTTTGCAGGTGTTATCCTTTTATCTACATTCTTAGCCAATCGTTTCGGGAAAAAGAAAGTATTTATAATATGTCTTGCTCTTACAGCATTTTTTACGGCATTGTTTTATTTGCCAGGCAAAGCTGATGTTGAAACAATGTTTGTTTTGAATATACTCAAAAGTCTTGCATATGCGCCTACTATACCATTGTTGTGGGCTATGATAGCAGATGTGGCTGACTATTCAGAATATAAGAATCACAGACGCGCGACGGGATTTGTATTCGCCGGAGTTGTATTTGCTCTAAAGGTCGGTCTTGGACTCGGAGGCGCTATACTTGGATTTATGCTTTCCGGATTTGGTTATATATCAGGTTCACCGGGTATGCAGAGTGATTCGGCTATCAGCGGTATAGTGTTATCATCAAGTGTTATCCCTGCTGTACTTTTCTTTATTGGTGTAATCGCTCTTTATTTTTATCCGATAACAAAAGAATATAATGAGCAGATGCAGTCAGAATTGAGTGACAGACGAAGCAAGCAATAATAAACTATACAAAAATCAAAACAGAATATGAAAAAAGAAAAAAGATATTTAGTACCTGGCGATTATATGGCAGATCCTGCCGTGCATGTTTTTAATGGCAGATTATATATTTACCCTTCACATGACTGGGAAAGTGGAATAGGAGAGAATGATAACGGTGATCATTTTGATATGAAGGATTATCATGTATTTTCTACCGACGACGTGATGAACGGAGAGATAGTTGATCATGGGAAAGTGCTTGAAGTGAAAGATATACCGTGGGCTGGTCGCCAGCTTTGGGACTGTGATGTAGCATTTAAAGATGGGAAATATTATATGTATTTTCCACTTAAAGACCAGAATGATATATTCCGTATAGGCGTTGCCGTAAGTGAAAAACCTGAAGGCCCTTTTATCCCCGAACCTGATCCGATGAGAGGAAGTTACAGTATAGATCCAGCTATATTTAAGGATGAAGACGGAAGCTATTATATGTATTTTGGTGGTCTGTGGGGCGGTCAGCTTCAGCGATATGAAGATAATAAAGCTCTCGAATGCGCTCATTTGCCGGAAGGCGAAGAGCTGGCACTGCCTTCACGAGTAGCCAGACTATCAGACGATATGTTGCAGTTCGCAGAAGAGCCTAAGCCAATTATTATACTTGATGAAAATGGCAAACGACTTACTGCCGGCGATAACGAGCGCCGTTTCTTTGAAGCGTCATGGGTGCATAAATACAGCGGGAAATATTATTTTACTTACTCTACCGGTGATACACACCTCCTATGTTATGCAACAGGAGATAGCCCTTACGGCCCGTTTACTTATCAGGGAGTAATCCTGACACCTGTAGTTGGATGGACAACTCATCACGCTATAGCTGAATTTAAAGGTAAATGGTATCTGTTCCATCATGATTGCGTACCATCAGAGGGGCAAACATGGCTTCGCAGTCTTAAAGTATGCGAACTGGAATATGATAAAGATGGCAAAATATTAACTATTGAAGGTACAGATTAATGAAGCACACTTATCTTATAATATTTACACTTTTTTACTCTCTCTCCTTTATGGCTGAAGCTGAAGATGGCAGTTCTCTTTGGTTAAGACAAAGTAAAAGCGGAGAAACCCGCGTTTACTCTTCTAAGAGTTCTCCTACCATAGCTTTAGCTGAAAAAGAACTTAAGCGCTCCTTTAGGGGAGCGCCCGTGGTTCTTAAAAGACAGAAGTGTAAAGATCTGAAAGCCGATGGCTATTCAATAAAATTTGTTGATGATAAATATATCCTTACGTCAACTACCGACAACGGTCTGCTTTATGCCGCATATCATCTCATAAGACAACAGTCTACAAGCTGTAGTGTCAGATCCGATAAGACTATAATTGAAAACCCTGCTTATAACTTACGACTTCTCAATCACTGGGATAACCCGGACGGTACTATTGAACGCGGATATGCCGGTAGTTCTCTATGGCAGTGGGATGACCTTCCTTTAGTTATATCAGACAGATATGAAGAATATGCAAGGGCTAATGCTTCCATAGGCATTAACGGTACAGTTCTTAATAATGTAAATGCTTCTCCTGATATTCTTTCTTCAGAATATCTTATTAAAGTAAAAACGCTTGCTGATATATTCCGTCCTTATGGCATAAAAACCTATTTGTCGGTAAATTTTGCCACACCAATGATTTTAGGTGGTCTTGATACTGCCGATCCTCTTGACAAGGAAGTCGAGAAATGGTGGAAAAATAAGGCTAAAGAGATTTATAAACTTATTCCTGATTTTGGAGGATTTCTTGTAAAAGCAAATTCCGAAGGACAACCTGGCCCGTGTGATTTTGACAGGACACACGCAGAGGGCGCTAATATGCTTGCCGACGCATTAAAACCTTATAACGGGATAGTTATGTGGCGTGCTTTTGTGTATAATCCGGAAGATGCAGACAGAGCTAAACAGGCATATCTTGAATTTCAGCCGTTGGATGGTAAATTTCGTGATAATGTTATAGTTCAGATAAAGAACGGACCGGTTGATTTCCAACCCAGAGAGCCGTATAGTCCGCTATTTGGTTCTATGCCCCGCTCAAAAACGATGGTAGAGTTTCAGATTACTCAAGAGTATCTTGGATTTTCAAATCATCTTGCTTTTCTGGCTCCTATGTGGAAAGAGTTTTTTGATTTTGTACCCGCTGAGTCATTAGAAGCGATAGCAGGAGTAGCAAATATCGGGACGGACACAAACTGGTGCGGTCATCATTTCGCGCAGTCCAATTGGTATGCGTTTGGTCGTCTTGCATGGAATCCGGAGTTAAGTTCAGAAGAGATAGCCCGCGAATGGCTTAGTCAGACTTTTACAGCGGATAAAAACTTTGTAGATCCGATTGCATCGATTATGGCAGAGAGTCGTGAGGCTGTGGTCGATTATATGATGCCTTTAGGACTTCATCATCTGTTTGCATGGGGACATCATTACGGACCTGAGCCATGGTGTGATGTAGAGGGAGCACGTCCCGACTGGATGCCATCATACTACCATAAGGCATCCGATAATGGGATTGGTTTCAATCGCAGCTCAACTGGCAGCAACGCGGTAGCTCAATATCCCGAAACTCTTAAAAATCTTTACGATAACGTAGATACTTGTCCTGATGAATATATCCTTTGGTTTCATAATGTATCATGGGATCATAAAATGCAAAGCGGACGTACTCTTTGGGGTGAACTATGCTACCGTTATGACCGCGGAGTACAGACGACACGTCATTTTCAGCGTGAGTGGGATAGAGTAGAAATGTATGTTGATTCGGAAAGATTCAAAGAGGTACAAAATAAACTGCGGATTCAGACCAGGGATGCAGTATGGTGGAAAGATGCTTGTCTTCAATACTTCGGACAGTTTTCAAACAAGCCGATACCTTACGATATAGAAAGACCGGTGCTTAATCTTGACAATATGATGAACTTTAAGATTGATATAACTAATTATGAGTGTCCACCATGCGGATATAGTAATTAAAATATTAATGTGCATTTTAGCTAAATATAAAAGGAGTATTTCCGATGTTTGGAAATACTCCTTTTGTGTTTAGTTTACTTTGACTGTTGTTGATTCTATAGAACTATTGTTCATTGTTCTCTTGATGCCTCGATATTTTCTTCCTTTTGATATATTGACAGAAAGTCTGATATTTATCATATTACCTGAATAAGGTTCATAGAATGTAATTGATTTTTTGACATCCTGATTCATTATCCACGCAAGTTGTCGGATATACTGTTTATCTAACATGTTTTGCCACATCAAAGTGAGATTTCCCCATTTGCCTAACTTATATCCGGCTGTAATATACGTAGTTCCGCTATTATGTCCTTTGTTTTCACCTTCCATAAACTTCCAGCCATTGTCACCATGAGCAGAAATAGTAAAGTTTCCTATGTACGCCTGAAGATCAACTCCGCCCATCCAGGCCGAATAATAATGAGTAAACGAATTTGTAATATTAAAACAACGTATAAATGAACATTGTAAAGTGAACTCCAACTTATTGGGGACTATTTGAATTGTAGTATAATCAGATACATATATCATATTACAATCGCCTTTATTCTTTTTTGAATAAATAAACTTGTTATCGTCCGTCCGTGATATATCGTTCATCCATGTATCGGGATTCATTCGATACATGCCCATAAGATTAGATTGTAAACGTTTTGTTTGAAGGTTTGCTATAACAGTCTGCTCATATCTTTTTCCCGGCCTAATTTCGGGGTTGCCTTTGCTATATTCCATATCATTCAGTTTCGTCATTATATCATTTATAATAACTAAGCGGGGAATATTCTGACGCATCTGAAAATTATAGCTTAGATTTATCTCTTTACATAAATTATAAGAAAGTAAAACTTTAGGGATAATCTGATAATAATTATATTTTTTATCACCATGTTGATACCTGATACCATCATATCCTATACCGCCTTTGAATGAGAATTTACCAAAAGTCCCTGACAATTGAGAATATAAATAATTCTGAGAACGATATAATTTGTTATTTACGCTTATATCTCCGGTATATTTATCATTTGAATAGAACCTGTTATACTTATCCCCCAGTGACAGAGTTAGTGATTTCCACTGTTTTTCATAAATAAATTCCGTAGCAAGTGAATAAAAACGACTATCTGCATCGTATGTGTAAGGAGTTGAATAATTATGGTTGTAATTGTAAGATTCTTTCCGGTAAGAAACTACCGCATTAGCTATTATTGATTGTCTGTGATGTAAATTTGCATTGAGATATATGTCAAGTTGAGGTGTGGCAGCATGAGATTTATTTTCAATATTTATAAGATTAACTACATCTGATTGTGTGATTTCCGTTCTTGTCTTTGAATTATAAGGCATATCACTTATCTCACCCGACAGGGCAATTTGTAAATTAAATTTTTCAGGCTCGGCCATACTATATTTTAGTGTCAGAGCGTTGTTGGTATTTTTATTTTTGTCAGTTTTGTCTTTACGAGTCACTGTATATAATGATTCATCATTCAGCGTATAATCATCATTTTCTATATAATAAGAATCACTCTCGTTCGACATTTTGTAACTGTAGTCAAAAGAGAATTCATGGTTATTACTATTAAATTTTGCATACGCAGAACTTCTGTTCAGCATTGTAGTGGCAGATATAAACTCCGAACCGCCTATAGTATATCCTCTTTCTGCGCGTTTGGTTAAGATATTAATGACCATCCCAATTCCGTCCCCATAGCGTAACCCTGGATTTTGTATTACATCAAAACTTTTTATGGAACTCATTTCTAAAGACATCAAATCATGCTCGGTGGCAATGATATTATTGATTCTTATCTGTACAGAACCAATCATGTCATTTGCTTTGATGGTACGCATCACTTCATCAACACGAATTTGTGGTAATGACAGATGTTTGATAAGATCGTACCCGTTTGTTGATGATGATATTTGTTCCACAGTTGGGAACAATTTAAACCCATCGGCAGTTTTAATAATCCTGTCTGCTTTTATGGAAACTTCACTTAGTTCTACACTCTTTTCGTTGGCTAAGGGTGATGTTTGTGCAAATCCGATGCCAGAGACTGACGCTGCTATCGCTAATAATATACTTTTCATGATATACCTTCGATTATCAATTTTTATTTGATTCAAAGGTAAAGACCTGGCTTATGAAAGATATAAAATGATGTCTGACATTTGTCTGACAATTAACCGGGATTAATCTACATTATTGATTTTCAGTTTATATGATCTGCCTCTGTCTGATTCTATTTTTAAGTTGCTTTGATTCTCAATGATAGGTTTCAGTCGTCTTATGAGAGTATATAATGTATCGCTTGCATCAGGTTTTTTAGGCCACAGCCGGTCGCAGATGTTTTGTTTGGTTATAGTATGGTTTTCGGAATTAAAAAACATCTCCATCAGTTCCTGTTGCATAGGTGTAAGATGCAATGTTACATTATCTGTCGTCTTAAAACGTCCGCAAGAATTATCAAACCAAAGACCTCCAAAATTACCGAAATGTGTATTTCTGTTTTTATTGAATATTTTTATAGAAAAACAAAGGCTAAGCAGCGACATAAAGCATAAAAGCATAGACAAACGTTGATCCGATAAGCAAAATATCATAGTTTTAGAACATGATACCTCACTTCTGAATTTGACGTACAGCTTACCGTTTTCAGGTGATATGTCATAGGCAAGATAAGCCCGATCCTTCAGCTGGTTTATTTTAAGATGCTGACGCAGTATTTTATCTGAAGTAGTTATCGAGACAGATTCCATGCTATTATTCACAAGTGCGTTGTATGCACTGATAGAATCACGGCGCATAGCTTCAGCCCCTTTTATAGCGATAGTTTTTTGCAATGCTATATCTAAATTCGCACGCACATGTTCTTTTGTTTCTATGTAGCTGCTATAACTTGTCATTACGGTTGACAAACATAGCACTACGAATATCAATAAAGGCAGCTTTCTCATATAATCTGTTTTTCAATTATATATTGAAGTTAGATAATATTCTATGTAAAAAGAAGCATAATTTTATAAAAAAAATCAGCTACGATTTTTGTAACTGCTTTTCTTATGAAATTATGCTTGTTTACTATAATGATGTTTATTCTATAACTACCTTTTTTGTCCATACAATATAAATACCCGGATTTAATCCCGTTGTGGCGTTAGCTCTGCTAATCAAAATCCAAAGGCATAAGTCGTGGCCAGTGATCAGTGATCAGTCCAGTTTACCATATCTACAGAAGAATATACTCTCCAGGCGTTCATGGTAAAATAATCACCGGGTTCATCCTGTCCTGAATATAAATACACAGTATTATTATATACCATAGGAGCCGGGTCGGGGGTATAGCTTGTTTGTACTATTGGGTTTTGAGCAATACCCATAGAAGTAATACCAACTGCCGCCAACAAGATTGACGTGCTTCGTAATAGTTTGTTCATGTTATTAATTGTTTTAAGGAAAAATGTAATGGTTTTATCTCTATGCGATTATCGTAAACCGTTATGCAATGATAATGATTAGTGATAAAACAACTAAGACATAATATTACGTATAGTTCAATTTATACAACACATGTTGATTTTACTGTAACAAGATTTTAGTTTTATCGTATTTGTTTGATGTTATTGTATTTATATACAGTGTGTTATGTTGTTTGTGTAGTAGGCGTGCCACACCGTGCTGAAAGATAGTCTATATCCTATGTCCTTATCTGTATATATTATTTCGTTAAGTTTTAAATGCCGAAGTGAGATTTATACCAATACCTTCTTCAAAATATCCCAACCAATAGTATATGTGCAACAGCTGATACCGATATCGGCAACGGGCGTTTCCGACTTTGGAATCAGCTGATTCCAAAGTCGGAATCAGCTGTTGCACATATCGGTATCAACGGATTCATATATAGGTTTAGTTGGGAAATTTTTTATCGTGACTTTACATGGATATAAGATTACCGCATAATCTCTTAAAAAAAGACAGGGAGATAACCCCAAAAGGTTACCTCCCTGTCTTAAATTAATATCTTAATAAATATTATTTTTTGATATTATCTCTTTCCATTAGTGCATCGATAGTTGGTTCAGAACCTTTAAATTCGATGTAAAGCTCCATTGGATGAGCCGAGCCACCTTTTTCAAGAATTGATTTACGGAATTTAGAAGCTGTATCCTCATTGAAGATACCGTTTGCCTTAAATACAGCGTAAGCGTCAGCGTCAAGAACTTCAGCCCATTTGTAGCTATAGTATCCGGCAGCGTAACCTCCAGAGAAGATGTGTGAGAATGTAGCACCCATAAGGCAGTTGTCTACAGACGGAAGGATAGCGCTTTTACCAAGTGCTTCTTTTTCAA
>CAMTOT010000078.1 GCA_947074165.1 uncultured Bacteroidales bacterium | reverse complement strand
GGACTAAAGGTAAGGCTAATATTTAATCCCAACAACCGCATTTATCCGCTGAGCCCATGATCCGTGTCGACTATTATTAACAGCAATGCTGATATAGGTGTATTATAAAAAATAAAAAGGGAGCTTGTTGCCCCCCCTTCTTGCCATTTTCTATAAATCATTACCGAAAATAACCTACCTATAAATTGAATGTTTCTTTATGTGCAAAGCACAAATATCTTTATATCTATAACAATATTATCACTTTTAATAATCAGATTTATATGGATTTTTTTAATATATACATGGACTTTTTGACCATATAACATTATATATCCTCCGATTTTCAGTTCAAAGATACATATTAATCCTTGTCATATGCAAGTCCCAGGTTTGTTTTTTTGGATAATAATATGTTTTTTTTGCACTATTGTGTAAAATTAGATGTTAAAACACAATAAATGCAATTTGCAATCAATCAATTACCTACAAATAATAATACCCCTACACTTTCTTTGGGATTTATATTTAAATTTGCATCTATATACTGTAAAAGGAAATAATAAAAATTGATGAACGACGATTTCGATATAAGAGAAGAAGCTTCACGCAGCGACAGAGAGCGCGATATTGACAAAGCTCTGCGCCCGCTACGTTTTGAAGATTTCAGCGGACAGGATAAAATCGTGGAGAATCTGCGCATATTTGTAAAAGCGGCAAGTCTCAGAAATGAGGCTCTCGACCACGTACTGCTACACGGCCCTCCCGGACTGGGAAAAACCACCCTTTCAAATATAATTGCCAACGAGCTTAATGTAGGATTTAAAGTAACATCGGGACCCGTACTTGATAAGCCGGGAGATCTGGCAGGATTGCTTACCAGTCTTGAGCCGAATGACGTGCTTTTCATTGACGAGATACACCGCCTTAGTCCTATTGTAGAGGAGTATCTATACTCGGCTATGGAAGACTACCGCATAGATATAATGATTGACAAAGGTCCGAGCGCAAGATCTATTCAGATTGATCTAAGCCCGTTTACTCTTGTAGGAGCTACAACGCGAAGCGGACTTCTTACCTCGCCTCTTCGCGCCCGATTTGGAATAAATTCACATCTTGAGTATTATGACAACAATGTTTTGTCAAATATCGTAACACGTTCCGCACACATACTTAATGTGCCATGCTCTGAGGAAGCAGCTATTGAAATAGCTCTCAGAAGCCGCGGTACTCCACGTATAGCAAATGCGCTGCTGAGACGTGTGAGGGATTTCGCTCAGGTAAAGGGCAATGGTAAAATAGATATAGCTATAGCAAAATATTCGCTTGAGGCACTTAACATTGACCGTTACGGTCTTGATGAGATTGACAACAAGATATTAACTATAATAATTGATAAGTTTCGCGGAGGCCCTGTAGGTCTTACTACCATAGCCACAGCGCTTGGTGAGGATCCGGGTACAATAGAGGATGTATATGAACCGTTTCTTATCAAAGAAGGTTTCATAAAACGTACTCCAAGAGGACGTGAAGTGACAGAGTTGGCATACAGGCACCTTGGACGTACTAAGTTTGCGGACAACGGCTCTCTGTTTTAAATTATTCATCACAAAACAAACATGGCAGGATTAAAAGCACTGGCAAAAGACACAGCTCTATATGGTCTAAGCTCTATTATAGGGCGATTATTAAACTGGCTCCTTGTGCCGCTTTATGTAGTAAAGGTTAATAACTATGAGTTCGGAGAGGTCACACAGCTTTACGCATGGACCGGGCTTCTGCTTGCTATACTAACCTACGGTCTTGAGACAGGCTTCTTCCGTTTTGCCAATAAGGATGAGGAACTTGATCCTAAGGTGGTGTATAGCACATGTCTTACATCACTTTGGGCTACTTCGTCACTGTTTCTTATTCTTGTCCTTATTTTTCTAAATCCTATTTCCGGGTCCATGGGCTTTGAGGGTAAGAGTAATTATATAGCCATGATGGCAGTGATTACCGCTGTTGACGCACTTACATCAGTACCGTTCGCATACCTGAGATTCCAAAAAAGACCTTTAAGATTTGCGTCTATTAAGTTGCTTTTTGTTTCGCTTAATATAGCGAGCAACCTGTTTTTCCTTGTAGCGTGTCCTAAACTCATAGAGTCAAATCCGGAACTTGTATCATGGTGTTACAGCCCGGAGAGAGCGGGAGTATATTATATAATACTATCCAATCTGATAAGTACTCTTGTATGTCTTATAGCTCTCGCACCTCAAATAATCACTATCAGATATCGTTTTGACTCAGCGCTATGGCTTAAGATAATGAGGTATTCAATGCCTTTATTAATATTGAGCGTAGCGGGTATAATGAACCAAACGGCTGAAAAGATTATGCTCCCTATGCTAATTGAAAATCAAGAGGAGGCTAAATCTCAGCTTGGTATATATGGGGCCAACTACAAATTTGCCGTAATAATGGTAATGTTCATTCAGGCGTTTCGTTTTGCTTATGAGCCTATAGTCTTCGGAAAATTCAGAGATAAAGATAATAAGCAGTCTTACATTGAAGCGATGAAATATTTTATAATCTTCGGATTGTTAATATTCCTTTGCGTGGGTATGTTTATTGTTTTCCTTCCATTTATACCTGTGGTTAAGAGCCATGTAGACCCGAACTATTTCACCGGACTTGCTGTTGTACCTATAATAATGATGGCGGAACTATTCTTCGGGATATTCTTTAATCTTTCATTCTGGTATAAACTGACCGACCGCACAAAATGGGGAGCTTACTTCTCTATAGGCGGATGTTCGGTAACGATACTTCTAAATATCTTGTTTGTACCAATTTACGGATATATGGCTTGCGCGTGGGCTGCATTTACATCATACTTTCTGATGATGGCCGCATCCTACTATTTCGGGCAAAAATATTATCCGATAAAATATGAGGTTAAAAATGCACTGTTTTATATTATAACAGCCGCTATACTCTATTTCACCGGTATGTTTATACCGATTGCCAATCTGTGGTTATTATTTGCATTTAGAGTATTGCTTGTACTTATTTATCTTGCCATCGTACTGAAAAAGGAGAAAATACTTCCTGTTTCTAAAAAAGTATGACAGCAAAAGAATCTATAAGAAATATTTTAGCGCTTGTAAACAAGACTCTCGACGTTGTAAGAGACAAAGAGGATAATGACACTACTATACAGTCAATATCCGAAAGCATAGTGTTTAAAGGTTCTCACTTATGGATTCTTATTCTTGCCGTTCTTGTAGCCTGCCTTGGGCTAAACATGAACTCCATCCATGTTATAATCGGAGCTATGCTTATCTCCCCTATTATGGGCCCTATAATGGGAGTCGGGCTTGGCATAGGCATACACGACTTAAGCATGGTGAAAAGGGGAGTGAAAAACCTCACACTCGCCGCTGTATTCGCCGTGATAAGCTCTGCTATATACTTTCTTATTTCACCTCATATAGAATCACGAAATGAGCTTATTGAGCGCTCTACACCTACAATCTATGATGTACTTATAGCTGTATTCGGCGGCCTTGCCGGTATCGTGGCAAAAGGAAGCCGCGACAAAGGAAACGTATTGCCCGGGGTAGCTATCTCTACTGCGCTTATACCTCCGCTTTGTACGAGTGGTTATGGTCTTGTAACATTACAGTGGCACTATTTTTTCGGAGGAATATATCTTTATCTTATCAACTGCGTGTACATCGCTTTCTCTACATGGATAGGAACAATTATTCTGAAAATACCTAAAATCCCGAAAAGACCGGACGCTTTAGATGATGAAAGAAAAAAAGTGATGAAATGGACTGTAATACTGGTGTGCTTCACAGGTATTCCGAGCATATACATTACTGTCAATATGATTGATAAATCTATACGATCTTCGCGTATAAGTAACTTTATAAACACAGAGTTTAATTTTGAGGGAACCCAGGTGCTCAGTGATCAGTTATTAATAAGCAAAGACGGAAGTAAAACACTGGAAATAACGCTTATCGGCGAGGAGATACCCGAAGATACCATAAATAAAATAAGGAGCAGTATGCCCGACTTCGGACTAAAAGATATTGAGCTTGACGTGACACAGGAGTATTCGGACATGTACCACAAGAAAAGTGACTTTTCTGAGAATATCGTAAAAGATATTCTTTATGAGGGAAAAAGAAGAATGCGTTCGCAGAGTGATACTATCCAAAGGATGGAAAATGAACTTAACGCATACAGACGTATAGATTCGATGAGCTTACGCATTGCTCCCGAGATTAAAATACTCTTTCCCGAAGTGGCGGAGATTGCTATCGCGAATACTTTAGTAAACAATATTGACTCTTCTAAATCACAGCAAATAACAATTGCAATGATTAAGACTAATTCGTATCTTGCAGACCCGCAAAAAGAGAAACTTAAAGAGTGGCTTGAGGCGAGGATAGAAACAAAAAATATAGAACTTATAGAAAAATGAACTGGCAGGAAAGAACTGAACTTCTTTTTGGTAAAGAGGAGGTGCAACGCCTGAATAATAAAAGCGTACTTGTAATTGGCGTGGGCGGAGTAGGTGCTTACGCTACTGAAATGATGTGCAGAGCGGGAGTTGGTAAGATAACTATCGTTGATGCAGATATCGTCAATCCAAGTAATATAAACAGACAGCTTGTAGCTCTTCATTCCACAATCGGAGAGAAAAAAGTGGATATACTTTCAAAGAGACTTCTCGATATAAATCCGGATCTTAAACTTACGACTCACTGTATGTTCATACATGATGAAGTGACCGAACAACTTCTTGACAGTGACAAGTTTGATTATGTAATAGACGCTATAGATACTCTTAGCCCTAAAGTACATCTTATATTAGGTGCTAAAAGACGTAAGATAAAGATTATATCTTCGATGGGCGCCGGAGCTAAATCAGATCCATCTCAGATATCCATCGGTGATATATCAAAGACTAAAGAGTGTACCCTTGCGAGAGCCGTGAGAAAACGTCTGGCAAAAGAGGGTGTAAAAAAAGGAGTCATGACAGTTTACTCTACTGAGAAACCAGACAAGGAAGCTGTACTCCTGACTGACGATGAAAGAAATAAAAAATCTACCGCAGGCACGGTTTCATATATGCCTGCTATGTTTGGGTGCTATATCGCTTCTTACGTAATAAGAAAACTTACAGAAAATGATTAAAATCACAGACATAACAAAAAGTTATGGAGCTTTGAAAGTGCTGAAAGGTATCGACCTTGAAATTAATAAGGGCGAGATAATCTCTATCATAGGAAAAAGCGGCGCGGGCAAGACGACCCTGCTCCAGATACTTGGCACTCTTGACAAACCTGATTCTGGGAGCATAAACTTCAACGGGACTGATATATTGTCTCTTAAAGAGAAGGAGTTGTCTGCTTTCAGAAATAAAAATATAGGCTTTGTTTTTCAGTTTCATCAGCTTTTACCTGAATTTACAGCGCTTGAGAATGTGATGATACCTGCTCTTATCGGGAAGGCAAAACCCGCTCATGCAGAGAAAAGAGCTAAAGAACTCCTTGACTACCTTGGCGTAGCCGACCGTCTCGAACACAAGCCCGCAGAATTGTCGGGCGGAGAAAAACAGCGTGTAGCGATAGCCCGCGCTCTTATCAACGACCCGGAGGTGGTTTTTGCGGATGAACCTTCCGGCAGCCTTGATCTTGCTAATAAAATGGAGCTGCATAAACTCTTTTTCACTCTTAGAAAAGAGCTCAATCAGACTTTTGTTATTGTTACTCACGATGAATCATTTCTTGATATGTCTGACAGAGTGATTAGAATGCAGGACGGAGTGATTATTAATGAATAATTTGTAAATTTGCATTAAGCAACAAGCATTTACATTAATAAACTGAATAATAATTATAATTTATATATAGTATGTCATTAACTGTTTATAACACGCTGCACAGAAAGAAGGAAGAGTTTGTTCCTTTACATCCTAATCATGTAGGTATGTATGTGTGCGGTCCCACTGTATATGGAGACGGACACTTAGGACACGCGCGTCCGGCTATCACATTCGATCTGCTTTATCGCTATCTTCAGCATCTTGGATATAAAGTGCGCTACGTAAGAAACATTACTGATGTGGGTCATCTTGAGAATGACGCTGACGCGGGAGAAGATAAAATCGCGAAAAAGGCTCGTCTTGAGGAGCTTGAACCGATGGAGGTGGTGCAGTATTACCTTAACCGCTATCATAAAGCAATGGAAGCGCTTAATGTATTGCCGCCAAGTATAGAGCCACACGCATCAGGTCATATTATTGAGCAGATCAATTATGTACAGAAAATTCTTGATGCCGGATATGCGTATATAAGCAACGGATCAGTATATTTTGATATTGAAAAATATAGCAAAGATCATCATTACGGCACTCTTTCGGGTCGCAATGTAGATGATCTTCTTAATACAACCCGCGAACTTGACGGGCAGTCTGAGAAGAAAAACTCTTTTGATTTCGCGCTTTGGAAAAAAGCATCTCCCGAGCATATTATGAGATGGCCTTCACCGTGGAGTGACGGTTTCCCGGGATGGCACCTTGAGTGCTCCGCTATGGGTCAGAAATATCTTGGTGAGAAATTTGATATTCACGGAGGCGGTATGGACCTTCTTTTCCCTCATCATGAATGTGAGATCGCTCAGTCTGTAGCCGCTCAGGGACACGAATGTGTACAGTATTGGATGCACAACAATATGATTACCATCAACGGACAGAAGATGGGAAAATCATTGGGCAATTTTATTACCCTTGATGAATTCTTCACAGGCAGTAACAGCAATCTTGAAAAAGCGTATTCTCCAATGACTATACGTTTCTTTATACTTATGGCTCATTACCGCTCTACGGTAGACTTCTCTAATGAAGCTCTTCAGGCAGCTGAGAAAGGTCTTTCAAGACTAATGGAGGCATATTCTAATATTGATAAGATGAAAGTGTCTGAAAAATCATCTGTTGATATCGCAGCACTCAAAGCTAAAATGTATGAGGCTATGGATGATGACCTTAACTCGCCTATAGTGCTTTCTCATCTTTTTGAGGCCGCGTCTATCATCAATAGAGTGATTGCCGGAAATGATACTATCGACCAGGCTAATATTGAACTTCTTCGCGAGACAATGAATCTGTTTATGTTTGATATTCTCGGACTTAAACAGGCTGATGCGGCGCAAGGCGGCAATAATGATGAGACTTACGGTAAGGTAGTAGATCTTTTGCTTGAAATGAGAAAAACAGCTAAAGAAAATAAGGACTGGGGTACAGCCGATTTAATCAGAAACAAACTTACCGAACTTGGTTTCGAACTTAAGGATACTAAAGAGGGTTGTGATTGGAAACTTAGCTGATAATAATGACAGCAGTGTCTTATTATAATATACAGAAAAGGGGAATGACATTTGATTTGTCATTCCCCTTTTTATATTTTCCGATAATATTACTCTCTTATCTCAGCCTGCAAAGAGCCTATTGGCAGTTTGCCTTCCACTTTAAGAGGTATTTTCTTTTCATCCATACTGAGCCACACTTCAATAGGATCATCGTCTTCCTTAAATGAGTCATCATTGACGAATGAGAGATTAAGCCTGTAACTCTCATAAGTTGATTTATTTCGCATCTTGACCATTGATACGCCTTTATATCTTACAATCATTGTTATGACCCGGCGACCTGATAGAATCGGAACTCTTATTACAGCATCTTCTTTCATTGCCCCATAATTGAGATTCCTGAGATGATAAAAAACAGTGAGCATATCATAAGGCTGTTCCTCTATATATATGGTAGAATCGCGGTCTTCTCTTTTACGTCTTTTGAGATTGACATAGGCCTTGTTTTTATTGTTTTCATAGGAATAAAACACTTCATCTTTTGCCCAATAGCTTCCTTCATTGGCTATCTTGGCATAGTAAAGAGGTCGTATATCCGTATCTGTATATGCCTCAAGAGTATCGCGCACACGCATTAGCTTGTCGGCAATAGCAAGTGTGCGGCCGTAAAGATTCATTTTATAAGCAGGCTTACCATCGTATTCAGCATCGACTACGGAAAGTGATCCCGTACCGGCTTTTTTCCAGATAATCCCCCAATGATAATAAATATCATAATTAATTTTCTCTCCTGCCTGAAACGGCAATGTTGCCGCATTTAGAAATAAGGGAAGAAAAATTGCAATTAATAAATGTGCTTTTTTCAACATAAATAAAGAATTATCGGTTTGAAAATAAAAAATTATCTTGTCACCGGAGTGCCCGTCACTCTTCCACCACCTACGTTCATTGAGTTTGAATTCGTATTATTATTCTGATTGTTTTCCGAATCAGAATCACGTTTGACCTCCTTCGGTTTATTTTTAGTTATCTCAAGAGGTTTCTGTTTTACAAGAGGTAATGCCTCTACATCCCACTCCTGCTGTACATCCCAATTAGCGCGAAGCACTACCGGCTGATTAAAATAGCGCACTTGCTCAGGCTGTCTTTTCTCTTCGTAATTTCCGGTATCCCAAATCCCGTTGTTATTTGAATCCAGTACAAGGCGAAGATAATAAGTTCCGGGAGAAAGACGCATAATCTTTGCTATTCCGTTTACAACAGAACCTTTACCAACAACTTTATCCTGTGAGTCAAGAACCTCTACAAATGCCGGACCTTTTACATTAGACACCTGCACAACCATATTGGCATATTCTTCAAGCTTCTTCACTCCAAATGTCTTGGCATATTTGTTTGTGTTAATACCATACATACCTGTAAAGGCTGCTGAGTCAAGCTGAAGCTCATATTGCTCGCCCGGTTTGAATCTGGCATTAATCACATATTCACGGATATGGTTATCACGTTCGGCAAGCGCCATTTCAACAGGAACAAGTACAGAGTCTTTCTTATTGAATAGTTTTATCTTACTAAGCTCATAATAATCTATAGGCTGATCAAAAGTAAGAACAGGACGCTTCCCAATATCCATTGATCCTGATAAATTATCCTTAAATGTGAGGAATACCGTTGTATCTTTCGGTTCTTCCTGGTCCTTCTTTTTCGATTTCTTTTCTACCTGCGCATTCTTCTTAACACGCATAAATGAGTTTATTGTATCAGTCCTCTCCACAAGTCGCAGCAAAGAGTCGGTAAACTGATATGTAGCAGCAAACCGTAGTGTATCAATATTTGATATCAAAGTATCTTTAATCCAAAATGACACAGTATCTTTATTAATAGAGCTTTCAACTATTGAGAAATCATTTTCATCAAAGTTGAGTCCTTTAATTTTCACCAATGAGTCTTGCGGCCCGCTGAAGTAGAATGAAAGCTTATTCTTATCGGCACGTTCACTTTTTTCAAGATAAACAATTTTCTTATTTTCATTAAAAGAAAGCAACACGATGTCGTCAGGGTAAAAATGGCCTACCTCATGCGTCATTATAGTGTCTATGGTCAGAGAGTCTCTCCATATTGTATCGGCATGAAGCTTCATCTGATAAGATGGTACTATAATAGAGTCATAAAACGCTATATCTTCATTAGGAAGATCAAAAAGATAATTACTGTTAATATCTTTCAGCGCATATATACGATAAGAGCCAGGGGCTACGTTACTAATAGTAAACTCGCCAAGAGTATTTGTTTTACCGATACGAATAAAGGGGCGCTTAAGAAAAGCGGAATCTCTGAGGTCGCTCTGAATACCTACATAAGTACCGGTTATGGGTTCGAGATTCTCGGCGTTTAGTAGCTTACCCATGATCTTAAGAGTATCAATGGCATTACCTGTAGAGAAAGAATAAGAAAAATCTTTTAATGGATTACCTTCATTCAAATCCTGTATCGCATCGGAAAACTCTATTGAGTAGGTCGTATTTGACATAAGGGTATCTTTTAGCTCAACGGTGACACGATGACCATTGGAAGAAACTACCGGCATAACAAGCTGTGGAGGAGAAACAACAACCTTTTCAGAGGCTTTATCTAACTTAATATTTTCGTCGAAATCAATATATATCTTCTTTGGCATCACATTCATTGTACCAGGCAGAGGGTTTGCTCTTACAAATACAGGTGGTATGTCATCTATAGGCCCGCCTGTAGGACGACCGATATTGGCACACGAGTAAGCTGTAAAAAGCAGAAAGATATATATCAGATTTTTCATTTGATTAAGTTCTGTTATTCTAAATTTTAAGACGCAAAGATAAAAATTTAGTATAATGAAGTTACTAAAATTCTATTCAAGATTGGAATATATAAGTTAGATCGGAAGAGCGTCGTGTAGGGAAAGAGTGTACGTCCTGGTGT
>CAMTOT010000077.1 GCA_947074165.1 uncultured Bacteroidales bacterium | reverse complement strand
ATAAAACAAACAAAAGTGGAGAATGTTCTTTTGTTATTGTTAATAAATGATAAAAGTGGCGGTTCCCGTAATAATACCGGAGTTTTTTATTTAATGCCAATGTAATTAGAACAAATACCGAATGTAAATCTCTTAGAAGATACACTTGAAAATCCTACATTCAGAAAAGCCTGTTCCATCTCTTTGCCCTGAGCTACGGCTTTTACCGAATCATTAAGATATGTATAGGCGGATTTATCCTTAGATATAAGTTTTCCCAGAAACGGGATAACTGTAGAGGAGTAAAAAGAGAATAATTGTTTCATCGGAAAGTACTGGGGAGTAGAAAGTTCTAATACCATCAGTACGCCGCCGGGTTTGAGTACACGCAATAATTCGGCGTAACCTTTTTCAAGGCTTTCAAAATTTCGCGCTCCAAAACCTATTGTTATAGCATCGAATGTATTATCCTCAAAATTTAGATTCAGGCAATCCTGACACTGCATGTCTATGATGTTGTCAAGTTTATGCTCAGATACTTTTTGTTTGCCCACGTTGAGCATTCCCTGAGATATATCAACGCCGATAATCTTATCTGGCGAAAGTTTCTTTGCTGTAAGAATAGCAAGATCACCCGTTCCTGTAGCAACATCCAGGATTGTCTTAGGATGGAATTTTTTTAGAGTACTTAGAGCAGCTCTTCGCCAAAGTCTGTCAATACCAAACGATAGCGTGATATTAAGCTTATCATAAGTAATGGCAATAGAGTCGAACATTCTGCTCACCTGTTTGGTTTTAGCCTCTTCCGAATTGTAGGGTAAAACCTTTTCCGCTTTATATTTATTCATCCTTGTAAAAATTAGAAAAGGCTGCTCCCGAAACTCAAACTCTGCGTTATTCACGTATTAAGCCGAAATTCCGGAGCAGCCTCTCAGATATTTTTGTAATAAAATCTCTTATTTTTTGTAGCTTGCAAGATACTCAGATACATTCTTTTCAATGCGGGCAGCCACATCATTAATATCAGCTTTAACGAATTTTTCACCAAGAATGTTTTCGTAAAGTTCGATATATCTTTCTGATACACTATTACAATACTCTTCAGACATGAAAGGAACCTTTTGTCCTTCTTTTCCCTGGAATCCGTTTTCAATTAGCCATTGGCGAACAAACTCCTTAGAAAGCTGTTTCTGATCCTCTCCGTTTTTAAGTCTTTCTTCGTAACCTTCAGCGTAGAAATAACGAGATGAGTCTGGAGTATGGATCTCGTCCATAAGGATTATCTGACCGTTTGCTTTACCAAATTCATATTTAGTATCAACAAGGATAAGACCTTTCTCTGCCGCCATTTCACCACCTCTTGCGAAAAGAGCCAGAGTGAATTTTTCAAGCTGTTCGTAATCTTCTTTTCCTACAATACCCTGAGCAATGATCTCCTCACGAGAAATATCTTCGTCGTGACCAGCGTCTGCTTTTGTTGTAGGTGTAATAATTGGAGTAGGGAATTTCTGATTTTCAACCATTCCGTCCGGCATAGCCACACCACATATTGTGCGTTTACCTGCTTTGTACTCTCTCCACGCATGACCTGTAAGATATCCGCGCACTACCATCTCTACTTTAAAAGGCACGCATTTGATACCAAGTGTTACCATCGGATCAGGAGTAGCAATTTTCCAGTTAGGGATGATGTCTGCCGTAGCGTCAAGAAATTTAGAAGCGATCTGGTTTAATACCTGACCTTTGTAAGGGATACCTTCAGGAAGGATCACATCAAAAGCTGAAATACGGTCAGATGCTACCATAACCAGCAATTCGTCGTTAATATTGTAAACGTCACGCACTTTACCGTGATAAACTCCTTTCTGACCTTCGAAGTTAAAGTCAGTTCTTGTCAAAGCATTTTTCATTTGAAAATATGTTTATTATAAAAGATTACAATTCGGATGCAAATTTATTATATAAAGGCAGAGAAATGAAATTTTATAAATAAAACCTTAATATATTGATTGGTTTTTTTTCATCTCTTCCTCTTTCTTTAAAGCTTCACGTGCTTTGCGCACCTCTTCATCGTGTTTATCATATGCCTCAACAATGCGTTTTACAAGTTTGTGTCGCACTATATCATTTTTATCAAACTCTATGGTCGCAATACCTTTTACATCTTTAAGTATCTTACGCGCCTGCACAAGTCCGGATGTAACAGAGTTTGGCAAGTCAATCTGAGTCATATCACCTGTGATAATCATCTTAGCTCCAAGTCCCAGTCGGGTAAGAAACATTTTTATCTGATGAGTCGTAGTGTTTTGAGCCTCGTCAAGAATAATCACCGCTTCGCTAAGTGTGCGTCCTCTCATATACGCAAGTGGAGCTATCTGTATTACATTCATCTCCATCAGCTCCTTGAGTTTATTGGCGGGTATCATGTCCTGCAGCGCGTCATATAGTGGCTGTAAATACGGATCAAGTTTGTCTTTCATCTCACCCGGTAAAAATCCAAGCTTTTCACCGGCTTCTACAGCCGGACGCGACAAGATAATCTTTCTTATCTCTTTATTTTTAAGAGCTTTCACCGCAAGCGCGATGGCCACATAAGTTTTACCTGAGCCGGCAGGTCCAAGCGCGAAAACAAGATCGTTCTTTTGGAATGAATCAACAAGAAGTTGCTGATTTTCAGTACGGGCTACTATGGGCTTTCCATTTATCCCGTGTATAATCAGATTGTCGAGGTGTTTTTCCTGAGGCTGAGATCCTTTTGCAAAGTCTATTATGATTTTATCGTTCATAACATTAAATTCTTCGCAATATTTCTCAAGCTTATGTATTACTTCCTCAAATTCGGCTGTCTCCACTTCATCACCAATCACTTTAAGCACATGTCCGCGAGCTGCGAAACGGAGTTTAGGGTACAAAGACTTTAAAGTCTGAATGTTACTATTGTTGACACCATAAAAAATAACAGGATCAACATTTTCTAAAATAATTACTCTTTCTATCATATATGTTCTTACAAGCCATTGACGTAAATAACTGTGGCTTTGCAGATAAATTGTTATTAATTACAAAGTTAATAAAGAGGAAATTAATTATAGGATAAATTGAAGTATATTCGTGCTTTAAATGACAATTGTTTGATAATGAGTGAAAGAAAAAGATATAATGAATTGGGAGATTTCTTTAAGAAGATTTTCCCATATAAAGTACAGAAAATTTCGGTGAATGCCGGATTTACCTGTCCAAACCGTGACGGGAGCAAAGGATTCGGAGGTTGTACTTACTGCAATAACCAAACTTTCAGTCCTGATTATTGCCACACGGAAGAGTCTGTAGAAGATCAGATAAAAAAAGGTATTACATTTTTTGGTAAAAAATATCCTGATATGCGATATCTTGCCTATTTTCAGGCATATACAAATACTTATGGCGAGCTTGAATCTCTAAAGCAAAAATATGAAACGGCTATCTCTCAGCCCGGTGTGGTAGGGATTATAATTGGGACCCGTCCTGACTGTATGCCGGATAGCCTTCTTGACTATCTTGAAGAGCTTTCAAAACGTGTATTCGTTATGGTTGAATATGGCGTTGAGTCTACATCTGATCAAACACTCGAATATATAAATCGCGGTCATTCCTATGAGTGTGCCGAAGATGCAGTCAGACGAACAGCCGCACGCGGTATATATACAGGTGTACACATGATATTAGGTTTGCCAGGAGAGTCAGAGGAGATGATACTTTCTCATGCTGATAAGCTATCGCAACTTCCTATTGTGACTATTAAACTTCACCAGCTTCAGCTTATCCGCAATACACGCATGGCACGTCAGTTTATTGAAGAACCGGAAAAATTTCATATATTTGATGTTGATGAATATATCGACCTGGCTATTGATTTTATAGAAAGAGTCAGGGAAGATATTGTTATTGAGAGATTTGTGTCTCAGTCACCTAAAGAGTTGCTTATAGCTCCTGACTGGGGATTGAAGAATTTTGAGTTTACAGCAAAAATAAATAAAAGACTTGTCAGTAGAGATACATGGCAGGGACGCCTTTATCAGGCGTAAAACAACAACTGAAAAATAGGAGGTCCGATTCGTGAGAATCGGACCTCTGTATTTAAATAATAATTAAATTTGCATTAAAAATTAATACTATGGACAATATACTTTCAGTTGAGTCATTTATACAACAATCAAAATCAGGAATACTGATAGATGTGAGATCCCCGGGTGAATTTGCATGCGGACATATTCCCGGAGCTATAAATATACCTTTATTTTCAGACGAAGAACGGGCGGAAGTTGGTACAATTTACGTACAGTCCTCACCTGAATTAGCCGTAGACAGAGGGCTGGAGATTGTCGGACCTAAAATGTCCGGATTTGTAAAGAGAGCCAGATCGCTGTCTGAGGGAAAGTCTCTATATATATATTGCTGGAGAGGCGGAAAGCGAAGTAATAGTATGGCGTGGCTTATGCGTACTGCCGGCATGAAGGCTAAGACGATGAAAGGAGGTTATAAAGCATGGAGAAACTCCTTCTATGAGCTGCTTGAGAAGGATGAGTGGAAATTAAAAGTCGTGGGAGGAATGACAGGAAGCGGAAAGACGGAACTCCTGTCGAAGCTGCGTGAAAGAGGTGAACAGGTCATAGACCTTGAGTATTTAGCTTCTCACAAAGGTTCCGCTTTTGGTCATATTGATGAGGGTACTCAACCCACCACAGAGCATTTTATTAACCTTATACATACTGTTTTCAGAAGTTTTGACTCGAAAAAAACAGTTTGGTTTGAAGATGAAAGTAAGAATATAGGTCATGTGTTTATCCCCGATCAACTATATAATTTAATAAAAAAGGCTCCGCTTATTAATTATACTATTCCGGTGAATTATCGAATAGACCGATTAATGGAGATTTATGGTAAGACCTCACCATCAACTCTTATTGATGCATTTAGCAAAATATCAAAAAGATTAGGACGGGAAAAGACCCTTGAAGCTATACAATTTATTTCAGAAGGTGATATTCGCGGAGCTGCTTTAATAGCTCTTGGTTATTATGACCGTCTTTATAAGTATAGTCTTGAAAATAGCAATCACTCAGATAAAACGGATTTTATAATGGATACTGATCATCCTGAGATGGCGGCTGAGAAACTAATATCAACATATAATTATTAATATATGAAAACAATCGATACGAGAGGGCGACTTTGTCCTATGCCGCTTATTATGACTAAGAAAGCAATTCAGGAATCGCTGCAGGATGAAGAGATGGTTATTATTACAGACAATACTACTGCCTGCGGCAATCTGAAAGACTACCTTAGAGAACTTAATTATGACTTTACAACAGAGGAAAATGACTCTGAGCAATATATTCGTTTTACAAAGCCGGCAATGTTTGAGTCGGATGTAGACGCCGCGCAGTTCTGCTCTTTACCTTCACAAAAAAGAAGTTATGTTATTGTCCTGAAAAGCTGTAATATGGGTAGTGGAGATAACCAACTTGGAGATATTCTTATGCGTGCTTTTATTAACTCACTCGTTGAAGCTGACTCACTGCCTGAGTCAATAATTATGTACAATAGCGGAGTTAAGTTGGCTGTAAAAGGATCTGATACAGCTTTATCTCTACAGAAGCTTGAGGATAGGGGTGTTGCGGTGTTTTCGTGTGGGACATGTCTTGATTTCTATAATCTTAAAGAGTCTCTTGCCGTTGGGGTGATAACCAATATGTTTAAGATTACTCAACTCACCACCAATGCTTCACATGTCGTTTATCCTTAATCCTTATGCTTAATACATACTTCGACAATGCCAGTACAAGCTATCCAAAGCCACAGCAGGTTGCTCTTGACATTGCAGATTATTTAAATAATAATTCATCTACATATGGGCGTGGTGCTTATGGTTCAATTCGTGCCACCACATCCATGGTTGAGCGGTGTCGTGATATGATAGCAAAAAAAATATCATGTGACTCGCCAGAGAAAGTGTTCTTTACACAAAACGCAACTACTGCTATTAATACAATTTTGAAAGGGTTGTTCTTAACACGCAACGATGTATCGAGGATTCTTATTTCTCCGATGGAGCACAACGCGGTGATGAGACCTTTAGAATATTTACGTTCACTCGGCAAAGTGGAGTATGACATTATGCCTCATTATCCTGATGGTTTGATAGATGTTGATAAACTGTTGATAACTCTTGAAGATATTAACTATTCATTGTTGATAACTAATCATCAGAGCAATGTTAACGGAGTTGTTCAACCTATAGCGGATATAAAAAAAATAGCAGCAGATACGCCTTTGCTTGTAGATGCTACCCAATCATTGGGAAGCATTGATATAGATGCCGGTGATTGTGACTTTTTAGCGTTTACAGGGCATAAATACCTATTTGGTCCGACAGGCGTAGGTGGTTTGTATATTTCTGCTCCTGAACTTATTACGCCTCTTGTACATGGTGGTACAGGTTCAAATTCAGAATCTTATGAAATGCCTGATTTTTATCCTGATATGTTTGAGGCCGGTACTCCCAATACGACAGGTATTACCGGGCTGTTGGCGGCAATGGAGGCTAACGTAGAATCAAGGCATACGAGGGAAGAGTTTCTTGAAGTTATCAACAAGTTTATTAACATTGAGTCAATAACGGTATATTGTGCAAAGGATGTTGATAACCGGGGCGAACTGTTCTCCTTCAGACATAAAAATATATCTTCCGCCGAATTTACTCACAGACTTTATCAACAATTTGGTATCTGTACAAGAAGCGGACTACACTGTGCCCCTCTGGCACACCGTACGCTTGGCACAATAAAAGGAGGAACAGTCAGAATTGCTCTTTCTAAATATCACTCGTTCGAAGATTTAAATTACTTAGTGAGTTCCGTTGAAAAAATTGCAAATGAATAGAACAAAATATATAGCCGTATTTAAAAATACGCGAGAGATGATAAAAGCCGATAATATATGTAAAGACGCAAGGCTTGAGTATTCGGTGATACCGGTACCAGAGTCTATATCGTCAGAATGTGGAATGTGCATATTATTTGACATTATACAAAAAGATGAGTTAACTGAGATTTTACATTCAAAAAATATTTTCCCAACAGTATATGAAAGAGATAAAATTTGATCTGTTATCGACGGTTGAATATGGCGGCTGTTCCGCTAAGCTGTCACCAGAGCTTTTGTCGGGACTTCTAAGTGATATCCCTCTTATAAAAGACAATCGGATAATGGTTGATATAGATACGCATGACGATGCGGGCGTATTTCGTATTAATGATGATACGGCACTTATTGTTACAACAGACTTTTTCCCTCCTGTCTGTTCTGATGCTTATACGTTTGGAGAGATAGCGGCTGCTAATTCTCTTAGCGATGTTTACGCCATGGGAGGCACCCCTCTTCTTTCGCTCAATCTTACAATGTTTCCGTCATCACGTATTCCTGTTGAGGTACTTAAGGATATATTACTTGGTGGGCAGGATATGGTAAATAAATCAGGCGCATTTACTATGGGTGGACATACTATAGATGATTATCCTCCGAAATATGGTTTGGCGGTAGTGGGGATTGTCCATCCTGATAAGCTTATTACCAATTCAGGAGTAAAAACTGGTCAGAAGCTGATACTTACAAAACCATTGGGTACCGGAGTGCTGATAGCAGCACGAAGACTCGATATTTGCGATGAGGCGTCTTATACAGAGGCTTTAAATCAAATGAAGACTCTTAATAATAAGGGTATGGAGCTAATGCAAAAATATGGAGTAAAAGGCGCTACGGATATAACCGGATTTGGTCTTGCGGGTCACGCTATGAGGATGGCTAAAGAAAGTGGGGTTTCAATAAGAATAGATGTCTCTTCCGTCCCGCAGCTTCCACAAGTAAATGATATGCTTGCGCTTGGTTGTATACCTGGAGGTGCGTTTCGAAATCTAAAATATGTGGAAGAAAATGTCGTCTTTGCCTCGACCGTAACTACAGAATTAAAAATGCTTATGTGTGACCCTCAAACATCAGGAGGACTATTTTTGGCTGTAGACGAAGATAAAGCCGATAGTATGATATCCGACTTTAAAAATAATAATATAGATGCTTTTGTTGTTGGTGAAGCGATTGCGGAGAGAGAAAACAGCATTTATTTTTATTAATTAAGAATATCATAATATTTGAAAAATCTAATTCTAATTATTTAAATATTGCTTTTGTTATGTGAATGAATAATAATATAGTGTAATACAATTTTTCAAAATTAAGACATGTAGTATCTTTCGGCAATTATTAAATAACCTGTTTTTTTATGAAGAAGCTAATAACACTAATCTTTCTATTAATTTGCACTAACACTATTATTTCAGCTCAGGACCGCCATGAACTTGACAATATGAGGGTTAAAATTGAATCTAATGAACATGGGCGCTCCAGCAGAATAAAGAAATCTGCTGACGGAAATAAAACCTATATACAAGGAGACAATTCAGCCTATATACTAAGCCGTAACAAAGCTTTATCAAAACTTTCTTCTCCTTATGTTTTTTATCCTATCAAAACAGAGCTGTCGGGCGGAAGCTATGAGATAACTGTAGCATACAGAGCTAAGAATAACAAAAACTATACTTGTAAACCTCAGATAATAATAGGCTTCGATGAACTTGAGACTGAAACTGTAGATCTTGACTATACAAACTCAGTGAAAAAGAAAAAGATAAGTTTTAAATCAAAAGTTCTTCGTGGAAAAAATCACGTTGTCAAAGTATGGCTTACTACACCTCAGGTGGAGATAGACTATATTGAAGTAAGACGAAAACTTCTTAATTAATTTGTCTGATATAAGACTATCAATAACGAAAGAAGGCGGATACCAATAATTACAATTGTAATATCGGTATCCGCCTTCTTTTGTTATATTTTTTTTAAGACAGCCTGATCAGATCTTAACAGGAATACTTTCAGTAATCTGTATTCCATTATGGCTTCTTTCTGCTTTTTTCTCTTTGCAAAGCTTCTCAAATAGCTGTTCGTGTTGAGTTATAATCAAATCCCAGTTATATAGATTAGTTATCTTCTCTCTGTTGTTTGCGATAAATATATCTCTTTGTTCAGACTTATATACGTCAGAGTTAATAACATTGCATACTTCATCTGAATTTGAGAAATAAATGGCATTATTTTCAAGGACAGATCCGTTGAAAATATTCTTATGCGATACAATGAGCGCATTACTTGCCATTGCTTCCAATAATGAAGGATTCGTACCGCCTACGGAGTGTCCGTGGAAATAGTATCTGGCGTTTGCCCTCAGACTATTCAGTATCTCTATATTATACACAGGACCGGTAAATATGATGTTCTTACCTGCATATTTTTTTACAAGATATTGTCCGTATTTAGCTTTCTCATTACCAACTACAAGAAAAGGTCGTTTATTGCCACTTTTTACGTAGCCGTCAAGAACCATTTCAAGATTGTTTTCCGGTTCAAACCTGGCAATAAGCATAAAATACTCATTACGTTTTACATTAAAATCCGTAAGATAATTTTCATTAAACTGATTAACAAGGTCAGCTCCGTAAGGTATAAAAAAAGAGTCGGCATTAAATGTGTCTCTATAATACTCCTGTATACCGAGGTTGTCAGAGATTATATAGTCAGACTTCTTTACCGCTATTTTCTCAAGAAACTTAATCAGATTCTGAGTCCCTTTATTCCATTTACTTCGTTTCCATTCTATCCCGTCCATATTGGTTATAATAACAGGCGAGTCTTTTGTCAGAATGTAATAGGATAATGCATTGCTGTGATAGCCGCATTCATATATGATATCAAAGTCTTGCTTAAGTGCGTCTTTCAGCGAAAGAAAATCATAAATGAAATTTGCCATAGGTCCGCATTGCTTCTCCGGACTCCATATTTTCCTTATTTCGATACCATTAAAAATATCTTTATCGTAAGTATGAAAATGTGGATTATACACAGTTACACTATGTCCTCTTTTCACAAGCCCCTGAGAAATATACTCAGCAAACTGTTCAAACCCGCCATAGTTATTGGGAATACCACGGGTTCCAAGAAATGCAATCTTCATATATTATAGTGCGAATTGTGTTTTGTAACTATTTTTAGTTTATTGCGCAAGTAAATTATAAGATATTAATCTGACTGAAGGATGATATTGAGTTACATATAATAATTAGTTGCAATCATACATTAGTCTATAAATTGTATTTTATCATGGATATCGTAATATCTTATTACTCTATAAACAGATCGGAAGAGCGTCGTGTAGGGAAAGAGTGTACGTCCTGGTTTAGA
>CAMTOT010000076.1 GCA_947074165.1 uncultured Bacteroidales bacterium | reverse complement strand
CAATAAGAATAAATCCTTCTCTAAATTCAGCTATATTAGATCTTGATTATGATGATGTTTTTTTTGAAGCAATTTCTATTCAACAAGAATGGATATATGTAAATATATTTAATAATGAAAATATTTTCGATCCTATAGGACGAGGGTGGATAAGGTGGCGATCTGGCAATAAGATACTAATAAAAGATTTTTATTTTAGTATCTAAAAAGTCATGATTATTGTAAATGGGCAAGTAACCACTATCGTAAGCGTTCAAGCATTGGCGTATGAGAGTGTAATTTAAACTCTGCCTGGTTTCTACTTGGTTGAAATATCCCCAAATATATTTTTTCTTTTTGGACTTACAATTGCTTTTAAGGCAATTGTCGGATGCATGCAAGGGTAGCAAGGCCCAATTCTGAAGTGGTTGTGTCTACTTTCCGGATATATTTAAAACACCCAGATATTTAAACATCCCTATCAATCCTTTACGACTTTCGCTATTCACTGCTAAGACATTATAAACAGTACGACTTTCAATACGACCACCATCTTTAACCTTGTAATGCATGGCGTCAATCCAAATAATTGTGTACATAGATCTAAAGGGAGACTTTGCCACTCCTTGACTTTTGGTATAATGCATACTGATGATTTTAGAGGACATATTATCTGACATAACTGCCTCGCGCTTTTTCAGAATTTCAGGTGTAAAGCTGCTATTATAATCTTGAGGTGTCTTAATTTCAATCTCTCCGGCCATCGTTTTTACTCGTTTACGTCCTCGTCCATTACGCTTATTCCCTTTCTGACGTTCTTAATCATCTAGATGGGAACTCATTTCTCCATCCTAAGCTGCTTGTAAAAACTCTTTCAACAAAGAAGTAAATGTACCATTTTTTCCTGTTAGTGACTCGCCACTTCGTAGTTGTGACAACACTTTATCTCGCATTAAGCGATACTCTTCACTATTTCTATCCATGAAAGGTAAATAAAAAATATCCTAACTAAACCTTTATATGCAACACCTGTTGCCGATATCGGCAACCGTCGATTCCGACTTGGGAATCAACTGATTCCAAAGTCGGAATCAGCTGTTGCACTTATCGGTAACAAGAGATTCATATATACTATTGGTTGGGCGATTTGAGATTGCATCTTTTTGTAAGTGTTTAGTCTACCACTCTCCGTAAAGTTTTAGTTCTCAAATCATATTCCTGAATTAGTAAACAAAAAAAATAATATATATACATTTTTCATACATATATATCACAAATCACTGCTTTCAAGCATCTTATAAAACATATAAACAATTGGCAAAAACACCATTAATTATTAAATTTGTTACAAAACAACAACTTTTAATAACATATTTAAATTTAATACCAGAAAAACATGAGTGACGTAAAGTTTTATAAAGGAGAAGATATACCGTTAGAGCTTCACAAAGTGCGAGTAGTGCAGAAGTTACATCTTGTGCCAATAGAGAGAAGGCTTGACGCTATAAAAGAGGGTGGATTCAATACATTCAGATTGAGCACAAGAGACGTATACCTCGACATGCTTACAGACTCCGGAACAAACGCAATGAGTGATAATCAGGTAGCGGCTATGTTTCAGGCCGACGATGCTTATGCAGGATCACAAAGTTTCGCCAGATTACAGAAAGCGGTTGAAGAGGTGCTGGGAAAGAGATTTCTTTTGCCTGTACATCAGGGAAGAGCCGCAGAAAATATCATATGCAAGACTTTCATTAAGCCGGGCAACTTGATTCCTATGAATTATCATTTTACTACCGCGCTTGCTCATATCACTGAAAACGGTGGGAAAATTGCAGAGCTTTTGTGCGATGGCGCTCTTGAGATAAAATCGTCTAATCCGTTTAAAGGAAATATCGACATAGAAAAACTTGAAGCATGCATACAGCAAAACGGTGCTGCCAATATCCCGTTTATCAGAATGGAGGCATCTACAAATCTTATAGGTGGCCAACCTTTCTCGATAAGCAACATGATGGATGTAAGGCGCATAGCTGACAAATACGGTATCATGCTTGTACTTGACGCGAGTCTGCTTGGTGAGAATGCTTATCTTGTGAAGCAAAGGGAGGAACAGTGGAAAGAGAACTCAATGGCTGAGATTATAAAGATGATGACGGGGCTTGCCGACCTTGTCTATTTCTCGGCACGAAAACTTAGTTCGTCAAGAGGTGGGGGTATTTGTACAAACAAAAAAGAGCTTTATGGCAAAATGGAAGCTCTTATACCACTATATGAAGGTTTCCTTACATACGGTGGTATATCAGTAAGAGAGATTGAAGCTATGGCAATAGGTCTTTACGAGACTCTTGATGAGTCTATGATAAGTCAAAGTCCGTCGTTTATAAAATACCTTGTAGAAACACTCGATTCACTGGGTATACCTGTGGTTACTCCTCCGGGCGTTTTGGGATGTCACGTGGATGCAATGCAGTTTTGCGATCACATACCACAATCTGAATATCCTGCCGGAGCGCTGGCAGCAGCATTTTACCTTATATCGGGAGTAAGGGGTATGGAACGCGGTACTATATCAAGTGTACGAGATGAGCATGGCGTGGAGATACTTGCCGATGCTGAACTTCTTCGTCTTGCGGTACCTCGCAGAGTATTTACGTTGTCGCAGATTAAATATGTTATAGACAGACTACAGTGGTTATACGACAACAGAAAGATGATAGGCGGGCTAACCTTTGTATACGAACCGCCGGTACTGCGCTTTTTTATGGGAGGGCTTGCGCCTACATCCGATTGGCCTGAGCAGCTAATGCTTAAGTTCAGAAAAGACTTTGGTGACAGTTTGTAAATAAAACATTATAAAAATAAAGCTGCCGTATCTGAGTTAGTCAGATTACGGCAGCTTTATTTTTATAATGTTTTATGCGATAAAGACTTATTGATGATTAAGCTTTATGTACCTCATATCCCTCTACATAAATAGCTGTAAATGGTTTTGCGGGACAATGAAATTCACATGCTCCACACCCAATACACAACTCTGTGTCAACTTTAGGTATACGTCGTTTATCCTCGTATGGCAACATCCTGATAGCATCAACAGGACAATGACGCGAGCAGTTTCCACACTCTTCTTTATCAGTAACCACTACACATGATTCGATATTAAGGCTTGCATAACCGATTTTAATCTTTTGTTTCTCTTCAATAGACACCTTAGATATAGCACCGTTAGGGCATACAGTAGAACAAAGATTACAGTTATAATCGCAAAAACCTTTCTCATAATACATGACAGGCTGCATTATATTTGTTATGCCATATTCTTTTACAGAAGGACGAAGCACATTGTTTGGACACTTGGCTATACAAAGATGGCAAGACGTACAATGATTGTTTAATCTTTTTACTGCTAATGAACCAGCCGGTGAAAGAGGTATCTCTCTTTTAGGCACAGAACGACCCGTAACCTTAGTTATAATATCTTCACCTGCACCATGTGCCATGATTTTTGGCACAGCTACAGAAGTAGCAATTGCTGTCCCGAAAAAACGACGTTTCGAATGATCTACATTTGCAGACAAAACTTCTTTAGATTTCTTATTAGGCTGATATTTATATGTAATAGCATCTCGTTTACATACACCTATACAATTATAACAAGCAATACAGCGAGAGTAATCTATAGCGTGATTTTTTGAATCTATACATGATGCCTTACATCTTCTGGCGCACAAACCGCAATTATTACATTGCTCTGTATTGATAGCAATTTTAAAAATAGCGAATTTACTTACCACACCAAGTATAGTGCCGACTGGACAAACGCTATTGCAGTATACACGGCCGTATTTCCACATTAGAAATTTAATTGTGACAACCGATACGGCAGATATTATTAGTGAAGCAAGCGACGCTATATAAACCTGATTTCTTGCAAAATAGTAGCTCCCGTTTGCGTCTGTCACATCAGCCATAAGATTATTACCTAATTGATATAACGGTTTTATCAGAGAAGTAATCATCCTGCCGTAAAGGCTATATGGATCAATCAACGCCGGAATAATCATAATACCTGCAATAAGCCCAATCATAAAAACGGCAAGAAAAGAATATCTGACTACATTCAATGGCTTGAAATATTTATATCGGTTTTTCTTTCCGAAGCGTGATGAAAACCACCCTACTATATCTTGAAAAACCCCAAGCGGACATATCACTGAGCAATATATTCGTCCGAGTATCATGGTAAGCCCGATAAGAATAATTAAAATCACCGTAGAGTGAGCAAGCAAAGCAGGCACAAACTGCATTTTTGCCAGTCTTGCCATCTTATCAGGCAAAACAGAAGCAATATCAAGAAAATATAATGTAATAAGAGAAAACCACAGCAAAGCTGCGATGAGTCTTGTATTTTTCAGCATAGTACAGCGGTATTATTTATCTTTCTTTAATTGAGCTATAAAGTTATCTATCTCTCTCATTTGCTTAGGTATATTTATACTCTGCGGACAAAGAGAAACACATTTCCCACATCCGATGCAACGATGAGCGAGTTCTGAATCGTCAAATTTATTATTAAAACTATTCAGGAACATGCGTCTTTTCTTAAAGTAATCATCATCTTTTACTCCGTTGGGATTAGGCACATTGAGTTCGCCTACCAATTCGTTGTAGTTTAAAAATATGCCTGGTATATTAACACCGAATTTGCAAGGCATGCAATATTTACAATCAGTACAAACGATAGGTTTATTCTCTTTAAAAGAAGTGAGAGCCTTATTTAATACCTTCCGCTCCCCTTCTGTAAGTGGTTTAAATGAAGAAAACGTATATACGTTCTCCTCCACGTGCTCCATCTTTGACATACCACTAAGGACAGTTAAAACTGCAGGGAAAGATCCGACATATCGTAAAGCCCAGGCTGCGGGAGTAAGAGAAGGATCTTCACTTTTCAGATATTTTACTACCCCGTCATTAAGACGCGCAAGCATACCGCCGCGAATCGGCTCCATCACGATGACTGGTATATTTCTCTCTTCAAGCATTTTATAAAGCTTGCCTGAGTTTTGCTTAGGATCGTCCCAATCGTAGTAATTAAGCTGAATCTGGATAAAATCCCATTCAACCGGTTTATTAAGAAGATATTCAAAAAATTCTAGTGAACCGTGAAAAGAAAAACCTAACTGTCTAATACGTCCTTCGGCTTTCTCTTTCTGCAGGTATTCAAGTACACCATATTGCTCATATACTCGTTCGTAATCCTCCTGTTTGCTCAATGCATGAAGAAGATAATAATCGAAATAATCAACCTGACACTTTTCCAGCTGTTTATTGAAAATATCTTTTGCGGACTGAAGGTCATTGACAGCCCATGTCGGCATTTTATCTGCAAGAAAAAATGAGTGACGAGGATATTCCTTAAGTGCCTTACCTGTAAAGGTTTCCGATTCTCCGTTATGATAAGGCCAAGCAGTGTCAAAGTAATTAATGCCATGTTCATATGCATAATCAACCATCATTTGAGCCTGATCTTCATCAATTTTTTTAGTCCCGGGAATAAGAGGATAACGCATACATCCAAAACCTAACAAGGATATCTCATTTTGAGATTGCGTATCTGTCCGTTTATCAACCTTACCGTCAATCGCTTTTTTGTCGAATGAGAATGAGGTCTTATCAATACCGTCAAGGTTAGTGCCTGAGCATGCCTGCATCAGACCGACACCTCCAAGAGACATTATTTTAAGTGCTTTTCTTCTTGATATTAAAGATTCTTTTTTCATCTATAAAAACAGAGTTATTTATTTGTGTTTCTGACTATTAATATGCTTGCTTCATAAAGTAAATAGATTGGTATGGAAACAAGCAAAAGTGTGAATATATCTGATGTAGGTGTGATGACAGCCGCAATAATAAGTATAACGATAAGAGAATGTTTGCGAAAGCGGCGCAATATATCTGCCGTTAGCACTCCAAGTTTACCCAATAGCCAGGCAACGATTGGTATTTCAAACATAATACCCATCATAAGTGATAGTATTATAAAAGTATCCGTATAAGACTGTAATGTGATTGTATTTTTTACATCGGCCGTAACCTGATACCCTGCCAGAAACTGAAATGAAAACGGGAATACGACATAATATGCTACAAGCACACCTATTATGAATAGGAAAAAAGAGAAGAATATGACCCGTGAAGAGTATCTCCTTTCATTTTCATACAGTGCCGGAGCTACATATCCGAATAACTGATATATTATATACGGAGAAGCAAAAAGGATACCTATGTAAAAAGCCATCTTCATGTGTATCATAAACTGCGACATCAACTCTGTACTTATCAGTTCGATACTCATATCCCCGCCAAAAACAGGATCAAGTCCGAATTTTGCCGCAAGCGAATTACATAAAGAGTAAGTAAGAAAGGTGTTTTTATTGGGAGCCAAAAGGATATCAAAAACAGCTTCTTTACATACAAAAGCGATTATAAATCCAACTGTAATGCCAATAAAAACCCGCATAATAACCCCTCTAAGCTCATCAAGATGCTCCCAGAAAGTGAGTTCTTTATCTGCCATCTAGCGCATATTTATTTATCTTTCTCAGAATCTTTTTTAGACTCTTTGGAATCTTTATTTAACTCATCTTCAATGCCTGACATCCCTTCCTTAAAACTTTTAACACCAGAACCGAGTCCTTTCATTAATTCAGGAATTTTCTTTCCGCCAAAAAGCAGCAATACGATTAAGGCTACAAATATAATCTCCTGCATACCAAGCCCTAAGAAGAGTAAAATACTATTTAATGTCATAATATACTTGTTTATTTATATGTTAAATACTTATGTTTATCAAATTTACACTTTTTCAAATAATAATAATTTTATCAGAACAATTGATAACACATCATTTTAATTTTTTCACAAATATTATCAATTACAAAAACACATTTATGAGTACTCATCAAACATATATTATTAAAACAAAGCTATATATATATTGTTCTTTAAGCTTAATATTCAGATTAATGAATAATTATACAACAGAACGACCTTCGACAAATAATATAAAAGCGTGACAAAGGTTTTACATATTTGTTTCAATATTTAATTTATTTTTAGCATATTGATTTTATTCAAATTTGCTAACAAAAGATATGTTACAATTTGTAAGCAATAACTATTTATCGTTTATCGGTAGATAAACAAAACGACAAAAACAGAACATACACCCTTACACACTGATTTACAACCATTAGACCAAAAAACCGGAATTTAAAGCCAATACATAGCTGTAGCAAAATGAAAAGACAAAACGAGAAACACCTTACAAATTTAAAGCAATTAACCGTTTAATATTTTTAAGTGATTTTGAACTGTTAGCACTCTTAAATATTGTGTAGGTATTATTACATTTGCATATTAGAAATTGCGTAAAATAACCTAAACGAAAAAGTGCAAATGAAGCAATTAGATGCTAGAGATTTATAAAGAAATTGATAATAGAAATTTTTAATTAATCATTTAAGCCTAAACAAGCTAGAGATATTTTTTTTATAACAACCCTAATTATTTAGTAATTTTTAAAGTAAATGAGGAAACAAATCTTTTTGTTTTTCTTGTTTGCGCTGCTAAGCGTTCATGTGGGATTTGCTCAAAACTTTACCCTGAAAGGTAGAGTAATTTCGGGCGAGGATAAAGAACCCCTAATTGGAGTTTCAGTTGTGCAACTTGGAAGTACAAATGGTGTGATTACCGACTATGACGGTTATTACACAATCAGTGTGAATGGCGCCTCTCAGGCGACTATCAAGTTTTCGTACATTGGGATGAAATCACAAGAGATGAAAGTAACGGATAAAACCGGAACTCTTAACGTAGTGATGCATTCTGATTCGGAAGTTATGGAAGAAGTGGTGGTGGTAGCTTACGGTGTTCGTAAGAAAGGTACCGTTGCCGGTTCAGTATCAACAGTGAAAGCGGAAAAGATGGAAAACGTTCCGGCTGCCAGTTTCGACCAGGCGCTTCAGGGACAGACTCCGGGTCTGACCGTTTTATCAGAATCGGGAGAGCCAAGTAAAGCGGCTACATTCCAGATTCGTGGTACAAACTCTATTAACTCTGGTACATCTCCGTTATTTATTCTTGACGGTGTGCCTATCAGCAGTGCAGATTTCAACACAATCAGCCCGGGAGACATTGAATCAATCTCTGTATTGAAAGATGCTTCTTCTACATCAATCTATGGTGCCCGCGCGGCAAACGGTGTAGTTGTTATAACAACGAAACGCGGTCGCATGGCAGAGAAAGCAAACGTAACGCTTCGTGCTCAGTTTGGTATCTCTCAGCTTGCAAGCACTAACTGGAATCTGATGAATACGGCTGAACGTATTCAGTATGAAAAAGAAGTTGGATTAAGCGCAGGTCAGGATTATGCAAAACTGTCTCAGACAGACCTAAACTGGCTTGACATTATTTTCAACGACAGAGCGCCACTTCAGAGCTATGATGTATCTGTGAGCGGAGCTAATGAAAGAGTAAACTACTATGTATCGGGAGGTTTTTACGACCAGGAAGGTATTGCACAGGGATCTCTTTTCTCGCGTTACAACCTACGTACAAACGTAGAGGCGAAAGCTAACTCTTGGTTGAAAGTGGGAACAAACTCAATGATTACTTACGAAGAGATCAGCCAGGCTGATGAAGGCGAATACGCGCTTTACACTCCTATCTCTGCGTCTCGTTTCATGCTTCCTTACTGGAATCCGTATAAAGAGGATGGATCTCTTGCATCTCAGAGCGATAACAGCTGGAGCGGAACCGGACTTAATCCACTTGAATGGATGGAAAATAATCCATACAAAAACAAGAAGTACAAAGTTCTTTCTACTGCATACGCAGAGATCAGACCAATTGAAAACCTTGTTATCCGTTCTCAGTTAGGTGTTGACTTCGTTCACACTACAGCGTTTACTCAGTCTATGCCAAGCTACCTACCTAACAATGGCGCAGGTATGGCAGGACGTAGTTCAAACGACATGGTGAACCTTACTATAACAAACACGGCGAATTACAATTTCGAACTTGACAACAAACATTCATTCAATTTTATGATTGGTCAAGAAGGTGTTGATTACCGTGCTGAAGGTTTCCAGATCACAACCCGCGGTCAGAATAATGACTTCCTTACAGACTTGTCTCAGGGTACACGCGCGGCATCTTGGAGCAACGCATCATCAAGTTACGCATACCTATCGTTCTTCGGACGCGGTGAATATAACTATGACGATAAATACTATGCTGACTTCTCTGTACGTACAGACGGTTCATCACGCTTCGGTAAAAACGGACGTTGGGCTTCATTCTGGTCAGTTGGTCTTATGTGGAACCTTCGTAAAGAAGCGTTCATGCAGGATTTGAGATGGCTTACAAATGCACAGGTAACATTCAGTACAGGTACATCGGGTAACTCATCTATTCCAAACTTCGAACACCTTGAGCTTGTTGCCGGTGGTGTAGATTACGTTGGTGATTCGGGTATAGCTCCAATCCAGCCTGGTAACTCAAATCTTGGATGGGAAAAACTATTCACAAACAACATTGGTCTTCGTCTTGGTTTCATTGACAGAATCAATGTTAACGCTGAGCTTTACCACAAGCTTACTACTAACATGCTAATGTCTGTTCCGGTATCTTACGCTGAAGGCGGTTTCGGATTCAAATGGGACAATGTTGGCGCGATGGTAAATAAAGGTGCTGAGCTTTCTGTAGATCTTGATATTATCAAAAATAAAAACTTCTACTGGAGCGTAAACGTAAATGGTTCATACAACCATAACGAAATCACAGAGCTTTACAATGGTCTTGACGAATATGAAATGTCAGGTACAAACACGAAACTTGTCGTTGGTCACTCAGTAGGTGAATTCTACATGAACCGTTACGCTGGTGTAAACCCGGCAAACGGTGATCCTCTATGGTATGACAAAAACGGAAACATCACAACAGAGTTTAGTGAATCAGATAAAGTTATGATCGGCAAAAACTACATTGCTCCTTGGCAGGGTGGTTTCGGTACAACTCTAAGCTGGAAAGGTATCACTTTGAGCACTCAATTTAGCTGGGTGGCAGACCGTTGGATGATCAACAATGACAGATTCTTCGAAGAAAGTAACGGACTTTACACATCATATAACCAGTCTAAGAGACTACTATATGATCGTTGGAAAAATCCGGGTGACGTAACTGATATCCCTCGCCACGGCGTTACTCCTCAGTTTGACACACATTTGCTTGAAGACGCTTCGTTCCTTCGTCTGAAAAACCTTATGGTGAGCTATGCTCTTCCTAAAAATG
>CAMTOT010000075.1 GCA_947074165.1 uncultured Bacteroidales bacterium | reverse complement strand
GATCTACACCAGGTCGTACACTCTTTCCCTACACGACGCTCTTCCGATCTAAACTTAGTGTAAATACTATCCCCTCTAAAGCTTCCATGGGGTTAAGAAAACTCCATTGGAAGTTTGTATCGTCTGAATACATGAAATAACTCAAACAGCTCACAATAATAAGCATAGATAAAAAAGATAACAAAAGGGACAATAATTTCATTTTAAAGTCAGGTTTTATAATTGAAGAATAGAATATCCTGCAAGATAAATAATATCTCAATACATAATATTAATAGAGATTCAATTTTAGCAAAAGAAATAATAATAGGCTTATAAAACTGCTAATATTCGTTATTCAGTCTTAGGTTTTATAATAAGTATAACTATAAGTGCTATCACAGGCAAGAATAGAGCAAAAATACCCCATAACAATTTATTTCTGCCTTGCTGTCCGGCACGTTGAATTACGAAAAGTATCATTAATACCCATATTATAAACCAAAATATTTTTAGTAACATCCCTTTGTGTTTTAGATTTGTGTTTTATATAAATAACATTGGTGAGTATCGATTTGTTTATACTTCATTATTCCTGCTATTAAGAAAAATATCTAAGTTATAGATAAAAATATTATACACACATTATGATAAAGCTAATCTTAACAATGCTTGCCGGTATAATAATCGGTAAGATTATATCTCATAAAAAGACCACTACGCTATTCAGCAAAATCATTTTCCCAATTGTATTAATACTGCTTTTTTTTATGGGTGTAGCCATAGGCGATAATGAAGTGATTTTAAATAGCTTCTCCTCACTTGGCATGCAGGCGTTTATAATTACAATGGGTGCTGTAGCAGGTGCTTCCGTAGGTGGATTCTTAGTTTATAAATTACTATTGAAATATAAAAAAATCAGATAATGAGAAGTTCAATTATAATCTTTCTGACAATAGCAGCCGGGATATTTTGCGGTGTATATGATTTAATACCGGACTTTATGGGTAATAACGACCCGAGTATGATAATTTTATATATACTTCTTTTTGTTGTGGGCCTGAGTCTTGGCAACGATACCGAAATAGTCGAAAAGATAAAAACACAATCTCCTTATCTTATAGTAATTCCTTTTGTTACTATAATATTTTCTCTGCTTGGAGTACTGGTTGTATCCCCTTTAGTAACCGAAAGGAGCATACCGGAGTCGCTTGCGGTAGGATCCGGATTCGCATATTACTCTCTTTCAAGTGTACTTATTACTGAATATAAAGGTGCTGATCTTGGAGTGGTAGCCCTTATGTCAAATATAATGCGTGAGGTATTTGTGTTGATTGCAGCGCCATTTTTAGTAAAATATTTTGGCAAGATTGCTCCTATCTGCTGCGGTGGAGCAACGACTATGGACAGTACATTGCCAATAATCACAAAAACATGCGGAAACGAATTTGCGATTATTGCGATAATAAACGGAGTGGTAGTTGATTTTTGCGTACCTTTTCTGGTAACATATTTTTGTGGAATATAATATATTTTTTATAGCACAAAAGGATATACAGTGGACAAAATGTTTGTACATTTGCATCATAAATGTAAAAAAGACAAAGCACAATCTAATATGCCGTGAGGTCATAGATTGTGTTTTTTGTATAATATTATTATGGAAGATAAAGTTGTTTTAAGAAGAAGGTTGTTATATCTGACTGTCCCTATTTTCATAGAGAGTCTGCTTGTTATTTTGCTTGGTACTATGGACACAATCATGCTAAGCAGATATTCTGATAGTTCAGTTGCATCGGTCGGGGTAGTAAATCAGGTATTTAATATGATTATTGTCGTATTTCAGGTGAGTACTCTCGGTACATCCGTTTTGTGTTCTCAATATCTTGGCGCAGGCAATAATGAGAAAGTAAGACTTATAGCATGGTTATCCATACTATTTAATCTGTTGCTTGGTATCTTTATTAGTATAGCTCTGTATTTTAAGAGCGAATCCATACTTATCTGGATGCATCTTGACCCCTCTCTTATGGACGACGGTGTAAAATACTTTCGCATAGTCGGAGGATTTGCCTTTATTCAATCATTAAGCATCACAATTTCCGCTATACTCCGAAGCGTAAGTATGGCAAAATATCCAATGTTTGTGACAGCAGTTATAAATATCCTTAACTGTCTTGGTAATTATGCGCTTATTTTCGGAAATTTCGGTATGCCATCACTGGGTGCGGAAGGAGCGGCAATAGCTACAGCTGCAAGTCGTATCATTGCTTTTGTAATACTTGCCTTTATCGTTTATAAAACAGTACTGCCAGCATTGCCAAAGAACCTGTTCAGCCTGCCTTCATTTCGTGAGCTTCAGAAAATGCTAAAAATAGGTATGCCTGCTGCAGGCGAATCTATGAGTTATTCTCTTTCTCAGGTAGTGGTTACTATGTTTATCAATATGATTGCTATAGAGGTTGTAGCTACACGTACATATGTTATGAACGTAGTAATGTTTACTTACATGTTTGGGCTGTCTGTATCGCTTGGCAATAGCATTCTTGTAGGACAGCTAATTGGAGAAAGGCGCAAAGAGGACGCTTATAAAATATGTCTTAACTCCCAGTACCTTTCTATGGGGATAACCGGTGTCATTGCTGGTGTTATTGCCGCATTTGGAACTATACTTTTAGGACTACTAACTAATAATCCTGCAATTATCAGGCTGGGGGCTATAATATTATGTATCGACTTCGTTCTTGAATTCGGAAGATCGGTTAACATGATGATGGTAAATGCACTCAGATCAACCGGCGACGCAGTGTTTCCAACTATACTCGGACTCTTCTCTATGTGGGGATTTGCCGTAGGTGTAAGCTATATACTTGGCATCTGGATGGGATACGGACTGATTGGTATGTGGATTGCTTTTACTCTTGATGAATGTTTCAGAGCTGTAATATTACTAAGAAGATGGAAAAGCCGCAAATGGATGGAAAGAGACCTGATAGCAAATGAGAAGCTTATATACGTCACAGACAAAGAAGAATAATCATATTTTATGTTAAATAACATAAGTTACCTAAACTTATTAGTTACTTTGTAATAATATACAGAAGGGGTGCCGGTGTTTTTCACTGAGCTGAGATGATACCCATTGAACCTGATACGGATAATGCCGACACAGGGATAATTTGCACCCTTCATTAAATTCACATTATTATCTTGTTATTAAAATGAGAAGGGTTCTACTTACTACAGGAGTCGCTTTTGCATCACTTGCATCGGCTGCGGCACAGGTTATAGAAAATGATTCAATCAGACAGTACAGTCTAAATGAGGTGTTCGTAAATGCAACTAAGGCTGCTAAAGGGACACCAATGGCGTTCACAGATATTTCGAAAGATCAGCTTAACAAAAATAACTACGGGCAGGATGTGCCTTATCTAATCTCGCAGACACCATCTGTCATTGTAACATCCGATGCTGGTACAGGGATCGGATATACAAGCTTTCGAGTGAGAGGTACCGATGCCAATAGAATAAACGTGACGGTAAACGGAGTACCGGTCAATGACTCTGAATCGCATACGGTATTTTGGGTTAATATGTCTGATTTCGCATCTTCAGTGGATAATGTACAGGTACAGCGAGGTGCCGGTACATCTACAAATGGTGCCGCGTCATTTGGAGCAAGTATCTCTATGCAGACGCAGAAACCAAATTTAAAACCATACGGAGAGTATTCGCTCACGGGCGGAGCTTTTAATACGATGAAACATACATTCTCAGGTGGTACGGGTCTTCTTTATAATCACTTTGTTTTCGACGCAAGATATTCAAAAATAGACAGTGACGGATTTATTGATCGCGCTTTCTCGGATATGTCTTCATACTATGGTTCGGCGGCTTATTATAATGGGGGAACTACCATCAAATATCAGGTGTTCGGCAGCGCTGAAACTACAGGTCAGGCATGGAATGGCGTGCCAAGCAACGTACTTGCTACTGGAAATCGAACTTATAATTCGTGCGGAGAATATACCGAAATAATAGATGGCATAGAGGTTACAAAGTATTACAATAATACGGATAATTATTGGCAAACTCATCACCATCTTACATTTGCTCAAGAAATAAACAACAGATGGAGCGCAAGCGCAACATTGCATTATACAGATGGTAAAGGATACTATGAGGATTATAAAGCCTCGCAAAAATTCAAGAAATATGGATTGTTACCATTTACCGGCATTGATGGAAAAATAATAGAAGATAGTGACCTTATCCGCCAAAAGTGGCTTAACAATGATTTCTACGGAGCCATTGCCAATCTTAATTATTCAGATAGCAAATTGAATGCTATGCTCGGATTATCAGGCAATATTTATGACGGAGATCATTACGGATTGGTAAAGTGGGTAAAGAACTACAATAATCTTACTCCGGATCATAAATATTATGATGGTAACGGTACCAAGAAGGAGTTAAGCTCTTTCTTAAAAGGAACTTACAACTTTAGTGAGACTCTATCCGCATACGCTGATATTCAGTATCGTCATATAGACTACAGAATAACAGGGACTGATGATAAGGCCGGTGCTCTTGACGTAGATAGAAAGTATAACTTTGTTAATCCGAAAGCAGGTATAAATTATTTCAAAAACAGACATAATGCTTACGCGTCATTCTCTATGGCAAACCGCGAACCAAACAGAAATAATTTTACAGAGGCCGGTCCTGATGAACGTCCCACTCATGAGACGCTTTTTGATTATGAACTGGGATACTCTTATTCCTCTTCTTGCTGGAATATCGGTGTGAATCTGTATTGGATGCAATATAAAAATCAGCTTGTATTAACTGGTGAAGTTTCAGAAATCGGAGAAGCGCTAACTAAAAATATTGATAATTCATATCGCAGAGGCATTGAGCTTATGGGTGGAGTTAAGATATGCAAGGCTGTGGAATGGAATGGTAATGTCTCTTTGAGTGAAAACAAAATACAGAACTTTATTGAGACGATTTACGACTATGATACGTATGCCCCAACCGTTATTGAACACGGAGATACAGATATTGCGTTTTCACCTAATATTATTGCTAACAGTATATTTTCATTCTATTTCAGAAACTGGAGCGCAAACTTTAGTTCAGTATATGTTGGAAGACAATATCTTGACAATACATCAACCAAAGACCGTTCTATAAATCCTTATTTTGTAAATAATTTGCAGTTGGCTTACTCTTTTAAACCTTCGTTTGCTAAAGAGATAGCTCTGAGCGTAAAGATTAATAATATCTTTGACGAGAAATATGAAACCAACGGTTGGGTATACACTGCAACTTCGGTAAATGATGGATACACTCCAGAGAACCGTTATAAAGAGGATGGTTTGTTTACTCAGGCCGGAACTAACGTAATGGCTGGTATATCTATTAGATTTTAATACAAATTATGAGCGATCAGTTTTGGACTATACTTGAATACACCGGTGTCTTTTCGATGCTTCTGTATCTTTATCTTGAAATAAAACAAAAGCCGGCGATGTGGATTGTCGGCATAATATCTTCTATTATATACATAGCAGTATTTGCATTCTCGCGTATATACGCTGATATGGCATTTAACATTTACTATGCAGCCATGAGCTTATACGGATATGTAATGTGGAAACAAAGCAGGAAAGAACAAACCGGGGAAGATAAAAAACATATAGACTATTCGCATATAACAAAACTACAGGCGGCAGGTTTAACTGCCGCCTTAGTAGTTATATACTTAATTATATATAATACTCTTAATAGATTAACAGACTCACCTGTCCCCCATATTGATGCGTTCACTACTACACTTAGTATAGTCGCGACATGGATGCTTGCAAAAAAGATAGTAGAGCATTGGGCACTTTGGATTATTGTTAATTTAGTTTCTATATATTTGTATAATATAAGAGGACTTTACCCCACTATGATTTTGTATACTATTTATACATGCATATCATTTTACGGTTATTACAACTGGTTAAAAAAGGGGAAAGTGATAAAATCTATCAAATGATAAATAATACCGATTGCATTATAGTGGCTAAAGGTGACTTTCCGGCCTCGCATAAGACATTAGAAATATTAAAGAATAAAAGATTTACAATCTGTTGTGATGGTGCATTGTCGGCTATGTTAGGTCACGGATTCATTCCTGACGCTATTGTTGGCGATCTTGACAGTATATCTCCTGAGCTTTTAAAAGCTTATAAAGATATAACACACTTAGATTCTGATCAGGAAACCAATGACCTGACTAAAAGTGTTAATTATGCCTATTCTAAAGGATTTAGAAACATTACTATTCTTGGCGCTACAGGCAAACGCGAAGATCATACTCTCGGCAATATATCTTTGCTTTGTCAATACAGACATCTTTTTGAAAGTGTGACAATGATTACGGACTATGGATATTTTGTATCTGTAGGTGAATCGTCTTCTTTCAGCACGTTTCCCGGTCAGCAGATATCAATTTTTTCTTTAGATAATGAAGTAAGACTAACAACAGCCGGTCTTAAATACCCATTACGTGACAGGTCTTTGCATCAGTGGTGGGAAGCTACTCTTAATGAAGCATTATCCGATAATTTTGCTATCACTACAAATAAAAAAACAGATTTAATAATTTTCTTTGCCGACAATAATAATGAATCCCCCCAGTTTTAATGATCCGGAACTCGGCACTATATCTGTAAAATATAACTCCAGAGCTGTGAGATTTACTTTCCGAGCTTCGGATGGAGGTATAAATATCACATCACCTTCGCATGCTTCGATCGAGGAGATAAAAAAGGCTTTCGAAGAGATTAAGCATAAACTACCTCGTCTTCAGCAAAAACGGGAGGAAAAACCCCGCATTGAGAAAGGCTCGGTTTTAAAAATGTTTGATTTTGAAGTTATAGTGACAGAGAGTAGCAACGGAAATCTGTTTCAGTCTCGTTTCACAGACTCCAGACTTGTTTTTGACTGCCCGGCAAACACAAATTACAGAGATGCGAGGGTACAGCAATTTTTTAATAAGAATCTTGATAAAGTACTAAAATATAAAGCCAATAAATATCTTCCCGGAAGACTTAAAGAACTTGCAATGAAGATAAATGAGTCATACAATTCATGCGGAATATCGTATGGCAAATCAAGACTTGGCAGATGTGACACACGCGGGAATATTCTTCTATCATGTAGGCTAATGATGCTGCCTGCGGATCTTATAGATTATATCATACTACATGAACTGGCTCATCTGAAGGAAATGAATCATGGTCCCCGTTTTCATCTATTGCTTAATAAATATTGCGGAGGTAAACACCGCGAACTTGAAATGAAACTGAAAGATTTTAAGTTTCCAATCTGATCAAAGTTATTAATAAATAAACCTTTCATTTCATACTGATGTTTATGAGATATAAATGTTAATCAGATGGACGAAAACACAAAAGACTATTTCTCGAAAGATAGGATGAATTTTTTTTCTGACGGAATCTTTGCAATATTAATGACGATTCTTGTTCTTGAGCTAAAAGTCCCGCAGATACAGGATGAGTCAAGCTTCGCTGAGTTATGGAAGGGTCTGGTAAAAGAATTTCCTAAACTTTTTGGCTGGCTGATTAGCTTCTTTGCCTTAAGTGTGATTTGGGTAAATCATTACCGCCTTTGCAAACAATTTAAAGTTATAGATCACACTATTTTATGGCTTAACACGCTGCTACTTATGTTTACGGCTTTTATTCCGTTTCCTACTGCACTGATTGGAGATTATCCCAATAATCAGTTATCAATTATTCTATATGGATTTCCTATGATTTGCATTACGGCTATATTCCCTATAATGCGATTATATGCGATAAGGGAAGGAAATATTTTTGAAAGTATTGTACCCCACCGGAAAATTAAAATAGCCTATTTCTGGTGTCCTGCAAGTTATGCCCTTGGTGTCTGTTTATCATTTATACATGTTTATCTTGCGTATATCATATTTCTTGTACTTCCTATAGTAAACATGTATCCACGTAAATTATCTATGGGTGGCTGCTCTTTTGAGAAATAATAAATCCTTATTAGCTGAAATTAAATAGAAAGCTATATTTGCGAAAAATGGCCGTCCGTACATTAAAGTTTCGGGCGGCCATTTTTATATTATAAGATATATTATCCTATTACTTCTCCAAATAGTTCAAAAGTCTCAGCATCTGTAATTTTCACATTATAGAAGGCTCCAATCTCAAGTTCTACGTCATTTTTTATCATCACTTCAGGGTCAACCTCCGGTGAGTCAAATTCTGTACGTCCAATATAGTAATCGTCTTCTTCTTTCTCTATAATTACTTTTAGAGTCTGTCCTACTTTTGAAAGATTTGACTCAAGAGCTACACGCTCCTGAATACGCATTATAGCATCAAGTCTATCCTGCTTAGTATCATCATCGATCTCATCTTTATACTTTTTGGCAGCATAAGTTCCCTCCTCTTCACTATATGAAAATGCTCCCATACGCTCAAATTTAGCATCTTTTACAAACTGCATAAGTTCTTCGAAATCCTCTTCAGTTTCTCCCGGATGCCCAACCATAAGAGTTGTTCGTATATGAATGCTTGGAACTTCTTCACGAATACGAGCCAATAGATCAATTGTTTCCTGCTTCGTAACATGACGTCGCATTTTATCCAACATATTGTCAGAAATATGCTGAAGCGCAATATCCAGATATTTACAAATATTATCACGCTCACGCATCACAGGAAGTATATCATAAGGGAATTTTGACGGATATGCATAATGTAATCTTATCCACTCCACACCCGGAATATCAGAGATACGTTCAAGTAGTTCGGCTAGTTTAAGCTCCTTATATATATCAAGACCATAATATGAAAGGTCCTGAGCTATTATCTGAAACTCCTTTACTCCTTCGCTGACAAGAATCTCAATCTCTCTTACTATATCCTCAATAGGTCTTGATTGATAACGACCTGTAATAAGAGGAATTGCACAGTAAGAACACATTCTGTTACATCCTTCGGCAATCTTTATATAAGCGTAATGCTTAGGTGTAGTAAGAACTCTCTCAAGCTGCAAATCACTCCTGTACGCCTTGCCAAGATCTTCAATAATCTGTTTCCAACTAAACTTTCCGTAAAAACGGTCAACCTCAGGAAGTTCTCCTTCCAAATCGGCCATATAACGTTCGGACAAACAGCCCATAACGATAATTTTACCAATCTTCTTTTTCTTTTTTGCTTCTATCAGCTCAAGAATCATATTTATAGATTCCTCTTTTGCATCGCCGATAAATCCACAAGTATTGATAACAACAATTTCACCCGATACTTTATCAGGATCATGCTTTACGGTATAGCCGTTAGCATTAAGCTGACGCATTAATTGCTCTGAATCAACCAGGTTTTTTGAACATCCAAGTGAAATGATGTCAATTTGATTTCTAATCATAGATAAAATTTATTAATCTCCGAATAGTGAATCCACAAACTCACGGTTGCGGAACACTTGTAAATCTTCCATACCTTCTCCCAAACCAATATATTTAACAGGTGTTTTAAATTGATCTGAAATGCCTATTACGACTCCGCCTTTGGCTGTACCGTCAAGTTTGGTGATGGCCAGAGCCGTAACTTCTGTAGCTGCAGTAAACTGTTTTGCCTGTTCAAACGCATTTTGGCCTGTAGATCCGTCAAGAACAAGAAGTACCTCATGCGGTGCGTCAGGAATAACACGTGTCATAACTTTCTTAATTTTAGACAGCTCGTTCATAAGATTTATCTTATTATGCAAACGTCCTGCTGTGTCTATAATCACAACATCTGCATCTGTAGCTACCGCATGACTAACTGTGTCAAAAGCGACAGATGCCGGGTCTGAGCCCATCTTTTGCTTGATTACTGGTACGCCTACCCTCTCACCCCATATCACAAGCTGCTCTACGGCAGCGGCTCTGAATGTATCGGCTGCACCCAGCACCACTTTGTTGCCGGCTTTCTTAAACTGATGAGCAAGTTTCCCTATAGTAGTGGTCTTACCAACACCGTTTACACCAACAACCATGATTACATAAGGCTTTTTATCTGCTGGAACTATAAATTCCGTATCATCACCATTATTATGTTCGGCAAGAAGAGATGAAATTTCTTCTCTTAGTATATTTTGAAGCTCATCTGTCCCGACATATTTATCCCGGGAGACACGTTCTTCGATTCTTTTAATAATACGCAGTGTAGTATCAACTCCAACATCAGAAGTAATAAGTATCTCCTCAAGATTATCCAGAACATCCTCATCGACTTTTGATTTGCCGGCTACCGCTCTGGCGATTTTAGAAAATACACTTTCTTTAGTTTTAGATAATCCCTTATCTAAAGTCTCTTTTTTCTCTTTTGTAAAAAAACTAAATATTCCCATAGATCGGAAGAGCACACGTCTGAACTCCAGTCACCGCTCATTATCTC
>CAMTOT010000074.1 GCA_947074165.1 uncultured Bacteroidales bacterium | reverse complement strand
TTTCTGACCCGTCCACCACCGCGATCTACACCACGTCGTACACTCTTTCCCTACACGACGCTCTTCCTATCTCAACTTCTGGGTGCAGCTCAATTGTTTGACTGCCCTTTCTTTATACGTATATATAATGGTTATAGAACTGCGGACAAAACTTGTATTGCAATAATAAGTAATACTAATGCGATTGGATAAACAGTCGCATAAGCTACCGTAGGTAAATTTGTTTTTGTCATCGTATCGCAAGCAGCGAGTCCGGGAGTTGAGGTCATACCACCGGTTAAGGCTCCAAGTAGATATAATATATTCATTTTAAAGACAAAATGTCCTACCAATGCAGCTATAATCATAGGGACAAGAGTGATAGCTCCACCAATAAGAAACATCAAAGCACCCTGTTGTTCAAAAGTCGCGACTATGTCTTTACCTGCAGATGTACCTACACCGGCAAGAAACATTATAAGACCCAACTGACGAAGAAGAGTATTTGAACTGCCAGACATCGTCCACATTATAGGTCCTGTCTTACCAATACCACTTAAAACTATAGCGACAAGCAACACTCCGCCTGTAACCCCAGGAGAAAAAGACATGCCGTCACCCATTGAAATATTAAGTTTACCGAATAGTACACCAAGCACTATACCTGCTGCAATCGGAAAAAAGTTAGTAGAAGATACAGCCTTATCATCATTTCCGAATGTTTGAGCGAGTCTTTTTATACCCTCTTCAGGTGCTGCAAAAGTTACTTTATCACCAAATTTAAGTTTTAAATCAGGTGATGGAGCAATCTCAATACCCGAACGTCTTATTCGAGTTGCAGTAGCATTATAATTTTCAAGTAAATGAAGTGAACCGATAGTTGCGTTTACAATTTTAGTATTTGTAAGCAAGATCTGCTCAAGTACAAATCCGTCTTTAAGTGGAAGATCTCTTTCTACAGAACTTCCGATTAATAGCTCAACGCTTTTCAATGCCTGCTCAGTGCCAACAGCTTTAATAAGGTCGCCCTCATGTAGTATTGAATTTGATTTTGGCAATACCGGGTCATTATTGTGCATAATACGAGATACGTTTGCTCCCGTCATTGTTCTTATTCTAAGTTCTCCGATAGTTTGGTTTATAACAGACTGATTCTCAACTATAAATACACCAGTGTGCAAAGCCGGGTATTCATTAGACTGCGAGCTTTCTATAGATTTTTCAAGGGCTGATATATTAGCTCTAAATAATTTTGGTAGAAGTTTTACAAATAAGATAACACCTATTACACCAAAAGGATAGGCTACACCGTAGCCAATTGATGCTATAGGGGAGGTCTTTTCTATAGAGGCTGCAAGACCAGGTGTACTGGTAAGAGCTCCGGCAAGAAGTCCAGTTACGGTAGCAGCATCTATATTGAAGTACCAGCCGCATAAGAAAGCAACGCCTGCTGCTGATAAGATTAGAATAGTAGTTAGCAACGCAAGATCCCGGCCTTTACTTTTAAAAGAATCAAGAAAACCCGGTCCGGCTTGAATCCCGATTGTAAAAATAAAAAGAATCATACCGAAATTCTGAAGGTCTTTTGGTATTACAACGCCAAAATGGCCGAAAAGTAGGGCAATGAAAATCACTGCTGATACATCAAGTGATACGCCTTTAATCTTAATTGATCCAAGCATATATCCTAAAGCTACAATCACGAAAAGAGCAAAATAGGAGTTTTCTAAAAGTTCCATAAAAGTGTTTTTGATTTAATGGCGCAAAGATACATATTTTGACAATTATAATAGCCTATATTTATGTTCAATAACACAAAATAATTGTGATAATATTCGTTTTTTTGCTTGTTATACACTTTGATGAGGTTGTATTATTTAAATTGATGATATTAAATTTGTTAATTTATATATATGATTTAATTTTGATTAAAAATGAATCTTGATCAAATATGGGCGAAAACAACAAAGACAGATTAGAAGCAGTAGCGAAAGATTTACGTTATTTAAAACTTTTGTCAAACAACTTTCCAACTATATCCGACGCATGTACGGAAATAATAAACCTTAATGCAATATTGAGTTTGCCAAAAGGTACAGAGCATTTCTTGACAGATTTGCATGGAGAATATGAAGCCTTTCAGCATGTCCTTAAGAATGCGTCAGGTGTTGTGCGCAAAAAGGTAGAGGATATATTTGGGCATTCATTGCGGGAAGCTGATAAAAAAGAACTATGTACACTAATATATTATCCGGAAGAGAAGCTTGAGTTAATAAAAAAGCAAGAAGTGCACATTGATGATTGGTATCGTACTACTTTACATCATATAATCGAGGTTGCACGTATGGTTTCATCGAAATATTCAAGATCGAAAGTAAGAAAGTCACTTCCCTCTGATTTTGCATACATTATAGAAGAATTGCTTCACGAATCTCAGCAGGAAGCTGATAAGCATGATTATTATAATAGTATCATATCAAGTATAATAAAGATACATAGGGCAGATGAGTTCATCATTGCTATATGTCAGGTCATTCAGCGTCTTACTATAGATACCCTTCATATAGTAGGTGATATTTATGATCGTGGGCCCGGTGCACACATAATAATGGATACACTTTGCGATTATCATGATTTTGATATTCAATGGGGTAATCATGATATCTTGTGGATGGGAGCAGCAGCCGGCAATTGGGCCAGTCTTGCCAATGTATTGCGTATATCATTGAGATACTCAAATCTGGAAACACTGGAAGAGGGTTATGGCATAAACCTGCTTCCTCTTGCCACATTTGCAATGGAGGTTTATGGAGATGATCCATGTAAGAACTTTCAGCCCAAAAATATTAATTCAGAACTATTGAAGGATAAAACTATAAAAATGCTTTCTCAAATGCATAAAGCAATATCTATAGTCCAATTCAAGCTGGAAGGTCAGATAATTAAGAAAAACCCAGAATTCGAGATGGAAAGCCGGCTACTTCTTGATAAAATAGACTTTGAGAAGGGTACTGTATTGGTTGATGGCATTATATATGAGATGAATGATATGTTTCTGCCAACAATAGATCCCCAAAATCCATACGAATTAAGTGCCGAGGAATTAGATTTTATGGAAAAGTTGTCGCATTCATTTAAAAATAGTGAAAAACTACAAAAACATATCAGATGTCTGTTTTCTAAAGGAGCACTATATTTAACACGAAACTCAAATCTGATTTATCATGCATCGATACCTATGAATGCACATGGAGAACTTAAAAGTGTGAAAATTAGAGGTGAAGAATACCGTGGCAAGCAACTTATGGATGTTATAGATAAATTGGTGCGTTCAGCGTATTTCGATGATACAAAGTCCGAGCTGCAGCAATTCTCACTTGATTATATGTGGTTCTTATGGTGTGGACCTGATTCTCCGTTGTTTAATAAAAGTAAAATGGCTACTTTTGAGCGTTATTTTATAAAAGATAAGCAATCTCATAAGGAGATCAAAGGAGAGTATTATCATCTGATTAGCGAAGAATCAGTGTGCGATAAAATTTTGCGCGAATTTGGTCTTGACCCTGTCAATTCAAGAATAATAAACGGACATATTCCTGTAAAAACAACAAAAGGAGAAAGTCCGGTAAGAGCAAACGGAAAGCTTTTGGTAATTGACGGCGGATTTTCAAAGGCGTACCAAAGTGAGACCGGAATAGCAGGGTATACATTAATATACAACTCGCATGGGCTTTTGCTTGTACAACATGAACCATTTGAATCTGCAGAAAATGCTATTATGGAAGGTTCTGATATTATATCCACAACTCAGCTACTTGAGTTTAAAGCTCAGCGACTAAGGGTAAAAGATACAGATCGAGGAAGAGAGCTAGAACAACAAATTATTGATCTCGAACAGTTACTTATTGCTTATCGCGGAGGACTTATTAAAGAACGAAAATAAAACCAGTTATATGAACAAAGAAACAAAACTCTCAGCTATATATATAAGTGAAGAGAATGCGATTGACTTTCCTGTCAGAGATGTCCTTGATATTATACTTCAAAATGTAAAGCTTGAAGATATAGAAGAGATGTGCATATTAGATGCAGAATCAGAAAAATATTTCCTTGTAAAGGATATCACGGAGTATTCATCTCTTGAAGAGATTGTACAGCCATCGATAGAAAATGGAAATCTTAGCATTTTTGATTTTGATATGCAGCTTAAAAATGGTGTAAGCATATTTACTCATGATAATCTGACTGTAGAGGCACCAGATAAGGCTACGCTGTTTAAATTTGTAGACTTTATATTCAGAGAGTATCATCTTGATGCAACAAAAGCAAAAGATAAGCTTATGCAGAATAAAGATAAAGAGGTAATCTTTGAATAATTATTATGTTATTAAAGATTTTAAAAGCCGTAAATTCATTTAAATATAATGGATTTACGGCTTTTTAGTTAAATATATATAGATAATAATAACTATTATCAATTCTTTGTACAAAAACTGAACCAATCGACTCTGTTTTTTTGTTATTAGGAAAACATATAAAATAACTATAATTATGAGTCGAGGTTTAATATTAATAATATTATATTTTTTCTCACTTTCGTTCTTTGCTCAAAACAGTAATGAACGTTATCTGGACTTTAGTCTGCCTGAAAAATATCTTGATGACACAATCTACACAATTCCCGAACAGCCTATTATAGATTTGTGGTGGAAGGAATTCAATGATTCTACTCTGAATTATCTTATAAACAAAGGCATGAATGCAAACTGGAACATACTGGAAGCACTACAAAGTATACAACAGGCCAGAGCTATGATGAAAAGTGCAGCTTCAGGATTTTTCCCTACTGTAGATTTATCAGCAGGGTGGATGAGAGAAAGAGAGTCTCGTATGACAGGTAAAATTCCCTTGCCTAACAATGAGTATGATTCATACTATTCAGGGCTTATTACTGCAAGTTGGGAAATTGATGTATTCGGTTCTATAAGGAAGAATTACTCTTACAGAAAGAATTTATATCAGGCTTCGCGTGATGAGTATTATGCTACTATGGTATCTCTCACGTCTACATTAGCACAGGCGTACGTTAATTTGCGTATTAATCAAAATCAGGTAAGTGTCATAGAGAGTAATATAATATCACAGGGAGAAATACTTAAAATTACTCAGGCTCGTTACAATGCGGGGCTTAACTCTGAGCTTGACGTTGCACAGGCAAAAGCATTGTTTTATAGTACCAAATCATCCTTATCAAGTTACCTTGCTGCTCAGACCAAATATATTTGCACAATAGCGCTTTTGGTCGGAGAGATCCCACAAAATATAAAACCATATTTGCTTGCTTCTGCCAAGATACCGCAGATAAATTCATTAGTGCCGACGTCTATCCCGGCAAATATCATAAGACAAAGACCTGATCTGCTTGCGGCTGAAAAAAATGTTCAGGCTCAAGCTGATTATTTGGGTATTCAGAAGAAACAATGGCTCCCGACTTTCTTTATTGATGGAGAAATAGGTCTGGCTTCCCACGACCTAAATAAGATGTTTGAAAGTCGCTCTATGGTATGGCAGGTAGCGCCAACCATGAAATGGACAGTCTTCAATGGTGGTGCACGTACTGCGGCTATTTCAGAAGCAAAGGCCGAACTACAGACATCAATTATTAAATATAATTATTCTGTTCAGAATGCAATACAGGAAGTCGATGTCGCGATATCAGATTATTCAAATTATATGATGGAATTTTCCGACATAAAAACTGCAACTAGTGCAGCAGAGAGAAGTCTTACTTTATCACTTGATTTGTATAAGAATGGTCTGGCAGATTATTTAAATGTGCTGGATTCGCAAAAAACACTCCTGAGTTATCAATTATCATTATACTCAACACAGGGAGATCTTCTTAACTCTCTGATTTCTCTCTATACCTCACTTGGAGGTGGTTGGCCTTTAAAAGATGCAAATTAAATAATACTGTCACTATGAAAAAGAATATACTGTTTGTATTTATCGCATTACTATTTATGACAGGTTGTCACAAAAAGAAACATATGCAACCCACACCCTCAATGAAAGTACTCGTTGCGGAACCGGTAGTTAAGGATATTGCAATAACAAGGGAATATCCAGGATATATACAGTCTGTAAATGTTGTAAATCTGGTAGCTCGTGTATCCGGTTATCTTCAGCAAATATCATATCATCCCGGAGAATATGTGAAAAAGGGGCAGACTTTGTTTGTTATCGAACCTACTACTTATATGGAGGATGTAAATCAGATGTCAGCTATGATTGAAGAAACCAAGCAGAATCTCGTATATCTGCAGAGTAATTATCAAATGACAGAGATTGCGCTTAAAGATAATGCCGTATCGGAAATTCAGCTTATACAGGCTAAATCAAACTATAATCAGGCTCTTGCCACTCTTAAAAATTATCAGGCTCAATTGAGGAACGCACAAACAAATCTTAGCTACTGTTATGTGAAAGCTCCGGTAAGTGGGCGAGTATCTGTAAATAACTATGATATTGGTAACTTTTTATCAACATCAGACTCATCGCCGCTTGCTACTGTATATGAAGACAGCAAAGTATATGCCTATTTTAATGTTTCTGAAAATAAATACTTAAATGATCTGATAATTGATAAGAAGAGTACAGAAGTGATGTCTTCTTTTATAGTTAAGAATCCGAATAGTCTTTCAGGTGAAACATTTACTGCTACACTTGATTACCTTTCTCCAAACGTAGAGATGTCAACCGGGACGGTCAACCTGCGCGGTATCATAGATAATACTCAAGGAAAATTAAGAGATGGCATGTATGTAAAAGTTACTTTACCTTACATGATTGAGCATAATGCGTTTATCGTAAGAGATGCATCTATCGGAACAAATCAACTTGGAGATTTTATGTACGTCGTAAATGACTCAAATAAAGTCGAAACACGACAGGTCGTTACGGGTGAGATGGTTCAAGACTCATTGCGACATGTGCTTTCCGGTCTTAAGATGAATGATAGATATGTAGTAAATGCATTACTTAAAGTGCGTGACGGAATGATAGTTGATCCATATACATCTCAGGAAAAATAAATCATTAAAAGACAATTAAATGAATAATAATAGTTTTACGCGATATTTTATTGAAAGGCCAATATTCGCTACAGTTATATCTTTATTAGCTGTATTGGCTGGATTATTTTCATTGAAAGATCTACCAATAACACAATATCCAGACATAACTCCACCTACCGTCATGGTTAGTGCAACTTTTCCCGGAGCTGATCCATCACTTGTTGCTACTACTATTGGTGTTCCTATAGAAGAGGCAATAAATGGAGTTGAGAATATGATTTATATGAGTTCTCAATCAGGACAGGGTAGTTATTCACTGACTGTGACCTTCCAGGTTGGCACAGATATAGAAATAGCTGCTATTGATGTGCAGAATAAGCTTAATACAGTTCTTAATACTTTGCCTAGCTCTGTTATACAACAAGGTGTGACTGTGACAAAATCAGCGTCTAATATGTTGCTAATATTTAGTATGTTATCAACAGATTCATTGTATAATGATTTGTTTCTGACAAATTATGCGTCATTAAATATTACAAATGAATTAGCTCGTGTAGATGGTGTAGGACAGGTGCAGGTGTTTGGTGCGGGTGATTATAGCTTACGAGTGTGGATGGACCCTAATATATTAGAGGTGCGTAAAGTATCCGCAGACGATGTATTCCAGGCTATAAAGGACCAGAATCTTATTACTACAGGCGGATCGGTAGGAGCGCCCCCTATTCATAAAAATACAGCTTTTGAATTTACCTTATTGGTGCAGGGACAACTTCAGAGTGTAGAGCAATTTGAGAATATAATTATTAAATCCTCACTAACGGGTGAATACTTAAGACTTAAGGATATAGCTAATATAGAACTTGGATCTGTCAACTATGCACAAACGACAAGTTATAATCAAGGGCGTGCGACCTCACTGATTGCGGTCAGTCAGTTTCCTGGAGCTAACGCCTTGAGCGTGGCAAAAGCATGTACTGCGAAGATGGAGCAACTAGCCGAGTACTTTCCGGAAGGATTAGACTATGAAGTGACATTAAATACCACCTCTTTTATCATGGACTCAATAAGAGAGGTTATAAAAACGTTCTTTGAGACACTTTTACTTGTCATAATAGTTATTCTATTCTTTCTGCAAAGTTTCAGAGCTGTTATTATACCGGCAATTACTATACCGATATCTTTGATTTGTACTTTTGCATTTATTTCACTTCTAAACTTTACTATAAATCTGCTTACACTGTTTGGTCTGATACTTTCTATTGCTATCGTGGTGGATGATGCTATCGTAGTGGTTGAAAATTCTTACCGACTCATGGAAGAGGAGAAGAAGGATGTTAAGGTTGCTGTAGAACAGGCTATTAGTGAGTTGCTTGGCCCAATCATCGCAATTGACTTATGTATGCTTGCTGTATTTGTACCAACATCATTTATAAGTGGTATAACAGGTCAGCTTATAAGACAATTTGCATTAACGATAGCTGCGTCTACTATCATCTCCGGTTTTATTTCTCTTACGCTTACACCTGCACTATGTGCCCTGTTTCTTAAAGTTGAACCTAAAGGTAAATTCTTTCTATTCAGGTGGTTTAATGTAGGCTATGCCAAATTTTCCAACGTATATGATAAGGCAATGAAGTATCTATTGAGCCATGTATATATTGCTTTTATAATATTCGGTGTTGCCTCTTTTATTGGGATAATGGGTTATATAAAGAAGCCGGCATCATTTCTTCCAACTGAAGATCAGGGCTACTTTATGATAATAGTGCAGCTTCCGGATGCCGCCTCGACTCAACGGACTACAGAGGTTCTTTCTTCATTAGGTAATAACTATTTGTCTAAAATCCCCGAAATTGAAACTTATATTTCAGTATCAGGATTTAGTATGATGGCAGCAAGTAGTAGTAATAGTGGGATGGTCTGGGTAGTTTTAAAAGATTATAAAGATCGTAAGGGTAAAGGAAAAACCGCTATGGATATTGTAAAAGAGATAAATCAACAATGTTATTTCGGTATCCCAGAGGCTACAGTATATGCTATTAACCCTCCTCCGATTCCTGGACTTGGTTCTTCTGGCGGATTAACTCTTGAGTTGCAGGATATTAATAATCTTGGATTCCAAGAACTATATAAAGCATATCTTGCATTGGAGGAAAATAAAAAGAAAGAAAGTGCACTGGGCAGTATGCAGTCTTTTTATTCTCCTAATGTGCCCCAGTATCAATTGGAGATTGATAGGGATAAGTTAAGAATACTCGGTCTGCAATTTAATCAAGTATCCTCAGCTCTTAATTATTTTCTTGGTTCGGCATACGTAAACGACTTTATAGATTTTAATAGGGTATATCACGTGACACTTGAAGGTGAAACCGATGCCCGTACAAGGATAAGCGATATTATGCGTATAAATCTTCTTAATTCACAAGGAGAAATGGTTCCGTTATCTTCGTTTATGTCATTTAAGAAAGTTATTGCTCCGGCTTCAATCTCAAGATATAATCTTTATACCAATGCAGAGATAGATATTGATGTGAAGAATGGTTATAGTACGGGTGAAGGAATAAAAGAAACAGAGGAGCTTATAAATACTGTACTTGGTAAAAACTTTGGATATCAGTGGAGTGGTACCGCTTTACAGGAAATAGAGTCAGGTAGTTCTATGGGTATAATATTTGTACTTGCTTTTCTTGTGGTATTTCTTGTACTAGCCGCTCAATATGAGTCATGGACCAGTCCTATAGCTGTTATCTTAAGTGTAACATTTGCCGTTATAGGTGTTGTATTGGGATGTTCTTTATTTAAACTATCCATAAGTGTATATACACAAATCGGGCTTATACTCCTTATAGCATTATCATGTAAAAACTCAATTCTTATTGTTGCTTTCTCTCGTAATAATCGCATGGCAGGCGAGGATATCAGGACAGCTGCACTTAATGGAGGAAATACACGATTAAGACCAATTCTAATGACTTCGCTTGCTTTTGTATTTGGGGTTATGCCGCTAATGTTTGCGACAGGTGCAGGCGCCGAAAGCCGAATCGCGCTTGGTGTAGCCGTTGTTTTTGGTATGGCGGTAAATGGTATATTTGGTACTCTGTTTGTTCCCAACTTCTTTGAGGTTATGCAGAGAATAGAAGAAAATATATTACAAAAGAGTAAGTGGGACAGAATAAAATCATCGTTTGGAAAAGGTCCGAAACCTGAAATTTAAGAATACAACAAATAAAAAAAAGGGGCTGTCTAACAAGTTTAGTCAGCCTCTTTTTTTATGCTAAAAAATGGATGATCCGTGCCTTTTCAAAAATCTCCCAACCAATACTATATATGAATCAACGGTTGCCGGAAAGTGCAACCGCTGATTCCGACTTTGGAATCCGTTGATTCCAAAGAGGGAAACGCCCGTTGCCGATATCGGCAACAGGCG
>CAMTOT010000073.1 GCA_947074165.1 uncultured Bacteroidales bacterium | reverse complement strand
AGATAATGAGCGGTGACTGGAGTTCAGACGTGTGCTCTTCCGATCTATTCCTATTCAAGTGAACAAGGAGCAATTTCTGAAGTATATTTATGATTTTGAGAAAAATCCTCAGCAGTGGACATATAAAGGAAAACTGCCATGTCTGATAGATTTTTATGCAGATTGGTGTGCGCCATGTCGTAAGCTACATCCTATACTTGATCAAATAGCAAAAGAGTATAAAGGTAAAATTATAGTATATAAAGTAGATACTGAGACACAAAGAGAACTATCATCTTATTTTGGAATACAAAGTATTCCGACTCTTGTATTTGTACCGGTAGACGGTGCCCCTCAGGCTGCAATGGGTCTTATGCCTCAGGAAGATATTGAAAAAGTAATTAAAGAGGTAATGGGTATTGATATAGCAGGAGGTAAAGATATATAATATAAATAACTCATATATAGAACAGAGGTTGCCTGATATAAATTAAGACAACCTTTGTTTTTTTTGTCTGAATTCATCGCAATACTGTATTTTACAGCAGGTATTTGTGTAAATAATACATGAAGAAACACAAAATGTCGATCCTATATCGATATAGCTGAAAATAAAAGAAATATCTAGAGGAAATAGTCCATCATAAATGTGAATTTAAAAATCTTTGATTTTAGAAATAATGTAAATTTGTGTAAACACAAATATTAGATATAAATAAATATCATGAAAAAACGTTTTATCACAAAATTACTTTTGGCTACACCTTTGTTTTTAGGTTCAATATCTGAAATTACAGCCCAGTCTCAGCTTGCCTTTCCGGGCGCAGAGGGGTTTGGCAGGTATGCTGTAGGTGGAAGAAAAGGGTCTGTTTACAGAGTAACAAATCTTAATGATAGCGGAACCGGTTCGTTAAGGGATGCTATAAGCAGTCCTAACAGAATAATCATTTTTGATGTAGCCGGTGTAATTAATATTAAGAGCCGCCTTGTATTCTCTAATAATCTATATATAGCCGGACAGACAGCTCCAGGGGAAGGGATTACTATATATGGAGATGGAGTATCGTTTTCCGGTGCGAATAATATCATAGTAAGACACCTTCGTATAAGAATGGGCAAAAACGGATCTGCCGGCAAAGATGCAGCTGGAATAGCTAATGGTCAGAATATGATATTTGATCATGTATCAGTATCATGGGGTAAGGATGAGAATTTTTCTTTAAACCCAAGTTCCGGGGCTACATTGCAGAATATTACTATCCAAAATAGTATAATAGGTCAGGGTCTTCTATCTCACTCTGCCGGAGGACTTATACAAGCTCCGAATGTGACGTTATATAGAAATTTATATATTGACAATAGCACGCGCAATGCTAAGGTAAAAGGAATTAATCAGTATGTAAACAATATAGTTTACAACTGGAGCTCTGCAGCTTATATAATGGGAGGCGAGTCTGTTGGGGATTCTTATTGTAATGCTGTAAATAATTTGTTTATTAATGGTCCATCCGGAGGCGGTAATGGTTTTACAGGCGGTAATTCTTTGTTTCATCTTTATGCAGACGGGAATTATCAGGACAAGAATAGAAATGGAATTTTTGATCCTTACGAGATTCCGGCTTCTGAATATTCCGGTGGACCGGATTTCCAGTCTATGCCTTATGATTATCCCATACTTCCTGCATGGAATGCAGTAGAACTGCCTGACTCATTGCTGCCAATAGTAGGCGCGAGTCTTCCTTATAGAGATTATGTAGATTGTTATCTGGTAGATCAGGTATTGTCTTTTGGTACAAAAGGCGCATTTATATCTGATGAATCTTCGTTGCCATTCGGGGTGCCTTCATTGTGGAATGTTTGGAGTGGTTACAATTTGCAGGATACAGATAATGATGGGATACCAGATGAATGGGAAAAAGCAAATGGTACAAACTTTCAGCTAAATGACGCTATGGTTATAGCGGATAATGGCTATGCAAATATAGAGAACTATATAAACTCCCTTTGTATATATAACCGACAGTTCTTTCTACGTGCGCCCGTGTGTTTTGGGTTGGGCAGCTCAACGTCAACTTCTCTTACTTTCTCATGGTTTGACTATACAGACTCTGAGGATGGTTTTATCATAGAGATCATGAAGGATGGTGTGTTTGTGGAAGCCGGACGAACAGGCTCTAATGCTAATACAATCACAGTTACAGATGGATTAACACCGGCAACTGCTTATGTGGCAAGAGCCCGCTCTTTTAAAGGAGATAATTATTCTGATTATTGTGCTGAGGTTACAGTTAAAACTCTTCCGGAACCTGTTGAAATGGTTGATTGTGACATATATGTTGGTGATGTAAACTGGACAGCTCCTTCAGGAATATGGGATTTTGTGTCGTCTGTATGGGATAACTCAGTGAAGGTGTTTAAAGATGATGACAAAGTGTTATTTAATGGTATTGACGCTGATGTAAATCTTGATTCTACAGTTTCACCCAACAGTATCGTTGCAAGAGGAGATGGTAAAGTGAATATATCCGGTTCTGGTAAAATATCAGGTCATGGGTCAGTGAATAAGAGTGGAAAGGGAGAATTAGTAATGCATACTTCTAATGATTATACCGGTGCGACGGTTATCCATGAAGGCACTTTTGTATTCTCAGAACTGAAAAATGGCGGTGTAGCCAGTAGTATAGGCGCATCACAGGAGTTTGCTCAAAATTGGATATGGAATGGTGGTGTATGGAAATATACAGGTGCAAATACTACAACAAACAGGTCTGCGAATATATATAAAGATACAGAACTAAATATTAGTGAGGGAGCTACAGTTACAATGAATGGTCAGTTTACCGGACAAGGTGATTTTGTGCTTAACGGAACAGGACAGCTTAATCCAACAGAAAATTTCTTCAAATATGAAGGAAATACTGTTCTTAAGGGTGGGACGCTTTACCTTTCTTATCTTGCCACTTCAGGTCAAACAGTGAAACTTGGTTCCTCGCCAAAGCTTGTAATGGCAGGTGGAACCTTTAAAACTAAAGATAATAATGACAGTTATAAAACCTATGATTTTCCAATAGAGGTGGCAGACTCAACATATTCAATGATATATGTACATAGAAACTGCTCTTTGCGCAATACGGTTTATGGAAATGGGACACTTGAATATCAGGTTAACTATGTGAGAGAATTTATACGTGGAGACTGGAGTGATTTTACAGGTCGTCTTGTTGCAAACGGAGTAGGTACGTCAAGTGACGGCAGTCAGCTTATGATATATAATACAGTAGGATTTCCAAGTAGTGTCCTTGAGACAAAAGGAAATGTTCGTGTGGTTGGTTGGGCCACTCATTCTGAGTTTTATCTTGGTGGATTATCAGGTGCATCAGGTACATATCTGAGCGGAACAAGTAAAAATACCACATCATCAACAATGCTTTGGCATATCGGAGCGGCTAATACAAATGAAACATTTAGAGGTGTGATAGATAACCGTTGTTGTGCGAATAAATATAATGGTACGACATCTATAATTAAAGAGGGTAGCGGTGATTGGAGACTTACAGGTGCAAATATTTATAGTGGTACAACAACGATTGACGGAGGTCGTCTTGTTGTGAACGGCACTAATTCAGGAACAGGTTTAGTGACAGTAAATAAAGATGCGATACTTGCAGGTACGGGAACTGTCTCAGGTGCTGTGGTTATAGAGCCTGAAGGTATCGCTATGGCTGGAGATACACTTATAAATAGTTCTCATATACTTAAATTAAAAGGAGGATTGCAGGTAAATGAAGGAGGGGTACTTTTGTTTCCGCTTTATTATGATGGGAAGCAGCAGAAACACAATTCAATAAAGGTAACAGGTGCACTTCTCGTAGATAAGGCCGTTTTAAAGCTGGATGTTTCACAAATCACGTCTGACATTTCATCGGACCTTTCATTTAAAATTCTTGATATCTCAGCCGCGTCTATTGATAAGAACTGCTCAATTGCGTCTGTTGTTCCTGCTAATCCCGCACAAGGGTATATATGGGACACATCAGAGTTGTTTACAACAGGTATCTTAAAAATTAAATCTATAGCAATGAGTAGCGATGATATAAATATAATAGATGAGATTGAAAGTGAAACTATAGTAGATATGGGTGGTCATATTCTCGAGAAAGAGCCTTTTAAAGGTGGTTATATAAAACGTACTGTGTTTAAAAGCGGGAAAATAATAAATGAAAAATGTATTAAGTAATAGAATATACGATAATAACTACGAGAGGCTGTCGAATTAAATTGTAGACAGCCTCTTATATTTATTATCAGTATTTTATCGTATTGTGATTTTTCTAGTCATATCGGCAGCGCTTACGATATATACACCTTTTGGAAGGTTTTTACTGTAATCTTGTGAAATAGTTTCTTTATGTACAAGCGTTCCATTTAAGTTGTATATATTAACGTCTGTATTGTCAGGTACGTTTTTTACTCTTACTATATCTATAAGTCCAAATATCTGAATTTTATTATTTGCAACATATTCATCCTTTATATTTAATGGACCCAGATCAGTGCGTGTTTGATTGTAAGTGATTGAACTTACAAGACCATAAAGATAAGCTTCAAAATTTGTATATCCCTGACTGTTTTTCCAGTCTGCATCACTTGCGTCATTGGCGTCAGAACCAAGATAGTCTTCCCAGTAATCAGGTATTCCGTCTCCGTCACTGTCTATAAGATCATATTTAGAAGAGAAATCTTTTGGCAGGTTTGGACAGTAAGATGATTCATTCGGTAACCTGGTATCATTAGGAGTATTGATAAATCCTTTTTTATTTCCACTTGCCGTATATGTAGCTTTTCTATTGCGTACATCATCAACAATAAGAGAGTCGAGCCTGTCTCTGTGATTTGATGCTCCGGCATAGCCTAATACCTGCTCGTAGGCTTGCACCGCAGTATATGTCTTTATCTTTGAGTCATCCCACGGTCGAGAAAGTCTTATTGAGTCTTTTGTCGCCTGAGTATAAGTTCCGTCGTTGCCGGAAGAACTAATCTGTGCATATATACCTTTCGTCCAGTTATCTTTTGTTACATCAGGGTATCCTTCCGTTACATTTCCGTCAACGTATAGTTTACCCCAATGATGGAGCATAGGGTACCAGGCATTCCAGCTGCCATCTGAATTTTGACAATATGATATAGTGCGTATACCCGGAGCCGCAATTCTGTATTTTACAGCAGAAGAGGCCGCGTCAGTGGCTGGTCCGGGTTTATAATAGTTATTGACTATATTAACGTCCATACCTTCACCTCCATAACAACCATTTCCAGCCCAGTTATAAAAAACATTATTGCGCAGATCTAATTTTTCGTTCATCTGGGTTCCGGGGCGAGGGCCAAGTCGAGGCGTGCGACTCTCGCAATGCGCAATCAAATTGTGGTGATATGTGGCATATTCGCCACCCCAGTTTCCTCCATAACAGTGGGTTCCTTTACCATGTGTAGATATTCTGAGAGCCTGATATGCCATGCACCATTGGACGGTAGAAAATCTATTGCCATATATTGACAGGCACTCATCAACACTCCAGCTTATGCTGCAATGATCAACCATAATATTTGACTGGTCCATAGCACCAAGCCCGTCAGGTTCTTCTCCATTAACATCACCTGGTCTGAATCTCAAAAATCTTATTATTACATTGCTTGCCCGTATCTGAAATTCATAATCAGCTATACATATCCCTCCGGGGGATGTCTGTCCTGCTATAGTTACATCTCCGTTGTTTAAGCGCAGATTGCTTTTAAGTTTTATTGTGCCGGCAACTTCAAATAAAATAACTCTCGGTCCGCGTTGTTCTATGGCGTATCTGAAACTACCGGCTTTACCTGTGTCTTCCAGAGTTGTGACTTTATAAATCTTGCCTCCGCGGCCACCTGTTGTGAACTTGCCATGTCCTTCTGCGCCAGGAAAAGCGAGAATACCCTCAGAGTAAATAACCTCATTTGATACATCACTTTCTGCTCCGTTACTGTCAACTGCTTTCACTGTAAGCTTTGTGCCTTTGGTTGTATCAGATGGCATACGATACCTTAAACCCGAAGTCCAGTCTATAAAATTGCCATCCGCATAGATATTGTATCTTAATGCGGATGGGACCTCATTCCATATCAATTCCATATTAATGGATATTGAAATGTCAGGTTTGTTTATCGCTGTTTTTGCTAATATATACGGACCGGATTCTTTATTGTTTATTTCCATTGCGCGGGCGCCAGGAAAAACAAGCACAGAAGAGGTTAGTCCGATAAGAACTGATTTGTAAATGTTTTTCATAAGTTATTATTTGAAATGATTTTCGAACAAAGGTTTTATCAGATAACGTTATGTTCTGAATAACTCAAAATTACATTTTACATTGGATGGATGGGGGTAAATTTTCTCATTATAAGAGTAAAATCGAATCAACCTATTTTTACGGTTGTCGTAAGCCGTTTTAACGATATTTGTATATTCTGGTATAGAATGTGTAATCTAATGCTTATAAATTGGCATAAAAATGGCCGACTTATTATCACTAACCGGTCGGCCCTCAAACTACTTATTTTTGTTGTTCACTTGTTATACAAGTATCTTTAATTTCATTCTCTGTTACCGATAAATATCTATCGGTTTGATTACGATACAAATATATAGATATTTACCGAGAAAATATTAAACAAAAAATATTTTTGTTTAATAAAATAGTGCAAAAGTCAAAAATTACATCATTTTGCCATTTTTATACTCAGTAGGTGTTATACCGTGTACTTGTTTAAAACATTTGCTGAAATACTGCGAATCATTAAATCCGGTCATGTATGCGATTTGTGTAAAATTGTACGAACCTTCATAAATTAACTCGGATGCTCTTGTTATACGTTTACTCTTTATTAATTCCATCGGGGATGTATCAATAAGAGCTTTTAGTTTTTTAAATAACAACGAGCGGCTAATACCTATATGACCGGCAACATCATCTACCCCGAGATTAGTGTTATCAAGATTTGCGTCAATAAAACTGATCACTTTTTCTAAAAGTTCTATATCTGCTTTTGTCATACCGCTAAGAGATGTACCAGGTATTAGTTCATTCTCCTGTACCTGTTTCTCTTTATCATTGTTAGCGACAAGCTTACCATAATATAGAGATTGAAATTTCTTCCTTTTCTGTATTATGTTTTGAATACGTATTTTTAGCGTATTGGCGCTAAAAGGTTTAACAATATAATCTTCAATGCCAAGTTCAAACCCTTCGTTGCGACTTTCTACGCTGTCTTTACTACTCATCATGACAATAGGTATATGACAAGTGTCTGCGTTATCCTGCAACTTTTTGACCATCTCTATTCCGTCCATCTGTGGCATGACAAGATCTGTTACTATCATATCAGGTTGATATTGAAGAGCCTTTTCAAATCCAGTTTCTCCATTTTCTGCAATAATGGTACGGAACTCATCAGAGAAAACCGAATAAAGAAAATTTCTCAATTCATCGTTATCTTCTACAACAAGGATTGTGTTCTTAGAGTTATCCTTGTTCATCTCCTCCAGTTTATAGTCATTCTTATCGAATGCGTTATTTTCAGTTGTACTCTCAGATTTGAAATCAGATATAATGAATTCTGTTTCAGGACCAAAATGCATTTTATCTTTATTAAGGGATATTGTAAAAGAAGATCCCTCATCAACTTTGCTATGTAACGAAATTGTGCCTTTATGCAGCTCAACAAGTTCTTTTACAAGAGAGAGTCCTATTCCGGTACTTTGCTGCTTAAACAGATCCGCATTAATGTAATTTTCAAAACGGTTGAATATGCTTTTTTGTTTCTCTGCGCTTATTCCATACCCCTGATCTGTAACATTTATAGTTATATCATAATCATTTTCAATGATTGCTACTGTTATCGTAGTTCCTTTGGGTGAATATTTAAAGGAGTTTCCAATCAGGTTAAACATAATGCTTTCAAGTTTATCAGCATCTGCCCAAACGAATACTTCTTTACCGGAAGAAGATATTTTAAACTCAGTCTCTCGTTGTATAGCTATGGAATGAAATGAGTCAGCGATATACTTAATGAACCCGTTAAGTTCTATACGCTGAACGGAAAGCTTCATTTTATCATTTTGTATCTTTTGCAGGTCAAGTACCTGATTTATTAATCTTAGTGTATGTCTTGTGTTTCTTTTTATTAGCTCGAGATTATCTCTTACATTTTTATTAAGATCACTTTGTGCAAGAAGATGTTCGATTGGTGATATAATAAGGGTGAAAGGGGTGCGCATTTCGTGGATTATATCCGCGAAAAACTTACTTTTCATTCTCATTATCTCACTTTCTATAGCGACTCTGTTTCTTAACTTATATATAACTAAAAGTACATAAGACGTGATAGCTATTACAAGTAATCCCACAAATATATATAATATGATACCATACACAGACTCCCAGAAGGACGGACGTACAACGATATCATATTCTCTTACATTACTCCATACTCCTTCGCTATTGGTAGATTTTATATGCAGTTTATATTTACCCTTGGGTACATTTGTATATACAGCCTTGCAGTTATTTCCTACAAAATTCCAATCGTCGAAACCTTCGAGTCTGTAAGCATATTCTATTTTGTCAGAAAAACGCATATCCAGTGCACGAAAATCAAAAGCAAATGAGTTCTCGTTATGAGAGAACGAAAATTTGTCGATTTTATCAATGTCTTTATTTGTTACAGGTATATTTTTTCCGTTTATATATAACTCCGTAAGCACAAGAGGGCTGCAGTAATCGCTTTTATTCAAATTATAAGGGCTGAAATATAGCACACCTTTATTTGTACAGAAAAGCATATCTCCGTTTGTTGCACATATGGGATCACTCTCCATGAATATTGTATTCGATGGCAGAAACCTGTTGTCGTATCTTTCGATAGAGTCGGCATCAGTGTCAAATCTGTAAATTCCTTCTTCTGAAGATATCCAGAAGATACCGTCTTTATCTTTGCAGATATTAAGAGGTATATCTGTTAATCCGTTTTTTTTATTGAAATGGTCAAATCTTAATTCGCCATTTTCTTTTCTTGTCATTTTACTTATCCCGCCTCCAAATGTAGCGAAATAGAGTTCTTTATAATTATTTTCTATTATACCGTATACATTATTACTACTCAAAGAGTTGATGTCGCCCGGTACTTTTGTGATGTGTTCATATGAAATAGTGCCGTCTGTCTGAGAACAACGTAATATGCCGTTGCTTGTAGCTACCCATATATTATTATCTTCGTCGATATGCATATCTCTGATTTTACTGCATTTTTCGATAGGATAATTGTTAAGTATATTTTTGCTGTTTATGAACCTCAGTCCATCACGGTCATTTACAATATAGTTTAAGCCACCTCCGAAGGTTCCGATCCATAATCTGTCATTTTTGTCTATAAGCAGAGAATATACAGAGTTACTATTTATGCTGTATGGTTGATTTTTGTGATGTTTGAATTGCGTAAACTTATATTTATCTTTCGCCTCAGGCTCAAGTCTGATAAGTCCCATATCTTTAGTACCTATCCATATATTACGTTCTTTATCTTGTATAAAAGAGTATGCTGCGCTGATATTGTCTTTTTCTCTTGTTATCTCTCCATTGCGATTTAGAAAACCTTTAAATTTTCTGTTGTGATCGAATACCTGTATGCCGTCATGACGGGTTCCAACCCAGATATTACTATCAGCGTCTTCAAAAACCGAGCGGGCAATATTTTCGCCCCAGATGTATTGCTCTTTTTTTCCTATAGACAGAGTATTGAAATACTCTTTTTTAAACGATACTTTAATAAGTCCCTCTTCTTGTTCGCATATCCACAAATTGCCTTGCTTGTCTGATAATGTACGGCTTACCTTAATGAGCTTTCTTTTATCTTCATTTTTGTTTATTTCAAGAACTCTGAACTCATCTCTTCTCGTATCATAATAGTTTAATGCATCCTCACGGGAATTAACCCATAAATAGCCATTAGAATCACGAAAGAAAAATCGTTTATTAATTTTATTCTCTTGTTTCTTTAATTCGTAATGTTTGTAATCTTTGGTGTGAAAATTAAAACGTGTTACAAGTGGATTGTTGTTATATGTAAGCCATATATCATCTTTTTCTATATGTATAGCCGATATATTGTTGCTTAGAATGAATTGACGTGAATCATTGTAGTGAAACACTTCCTCATTATTCATGTCGTATATGTACAATCCCTCTTTTCCTGCCTGAATGATAAGTTTGTCAGCATTGTACGGTATAATCCTGACAATTGATGATTTATGACCGATGCGGGTTTTAATAAAAGACTCGTTATGAGGCGTGAATGTGTAAAGAAATCCATTTCTTCCTGCCATATATAACTTTCTTCTGAACAGTCTTATGCTGTTAATAGTAGCATTATCAGGATAATTTATTTTAGTCGTTTCAGAACTTAACGCATTGTATTTGAAAATTACAAAATCAGAAAATATGTAATAATTATCTTTTTCTTAGATCGG
>CAMTOT010000072.1 GCA_947074165.1 uncultured Bacteroidales bacterium | reverse complement strand
ACATATCCTGAGGTGTCGTAACCACATAAGGCGAGACTATTTTAAAATCGGCTTTAGAAGGATACACTCCGTGCAAAACTCTCAGCTTTCTTTTTGGATTGTCATCTTTCTCACGAACACCTGCCGCCGCCGCCAAAACGACTTCTTTTGATGCACCATAGTAAAGATTAAACCTTCCTTCAGAGAATTTAAAATGATTATTTTCGCAATAATCAGGCTTAAGATCAAAACAGTCTACCGGGTCTACTCCTAAATCTCCGTTTCTGCTGAAGCGCTTATTATTCGCGCCACCATATGTCGTAAACAGTCTTATTCCTTTGTCTATTTCACCATTTGTCTCGATCTTCATCACCATACCGTCTGCGTCACCCATTGCCAGAAGTGTAATTATTATCTCACCTTTTCCGATAACAGGATCTTTAAGCGTATATATAGCGCTGCCTGCCCTGTAACGAAACTCTATATGCCGGAAATCATTAATCCACTTACTTTCGTTGTCTGTCATTACACCAAACTGCATATTTCCACCCATATTTGGCATATACAGAGCAAACTCAGGCTTATCTCCCGCCTCAACCCTGAATCCGGTATTAGTTCCGTAAAGAGCACGATTAAATTTTCGCGTACCATTAACTATTACGAAATCTTCACCATCAGGTCTATATCTTAACTCTCGCTCTTTACCGTTCCAGTAATTGCCAGCAACAAGTCCTGTTGCCGCTCCGTTATATTGGGCAGCAACAGGACTTATCGACATTATAGCAATAACAGAAGGTATATATAAATATCTTCTTCTCATCCAATCTTATTTTTATGTTTTACAGGTAAGTTATTTTTAGGTTAAGGCATTGGTTTCAATCCTTCCCACTTCACATTCCATGTTCCGTCTTTCGGAAAACCCGGTGTAACAGTTTCACATCCGTCCCAACCGGCACACATCATCGCAACAGTCGTTAGTAAACCTCCGTTACCGGGCAGATAAACCCTCAGACGACCGTCCTGATAATTATGTCCGTTTACAAGATAAGTATTAGTACGCTTATCCATCAAAAGCGCGTCAATAGCAGTTTGCGGTTCTCCAAGTCTGGCAGCACACATAGCGGTCATAGGATAATCCCATCCCCAAGTCTTACCCCAGTTCCAGTTTTTCATGACCCATGAAAGAGTATTCTTCATATAATCATCTCTCACTAACTTACATTTAGGAAGAATGCCAAGAGAGCCCAACACAGCCATGTGGTCTGATGTGAAACGAATATCAACATAAGTATCCGTTGCAGATTCAGCGGCAAGGTAAAGAGCATCCTGATAAGCAAGGGGTGATAGTTTATCTATCAGTTCATCCCATTGCGGACGACGTTTTTGCCCGGCTCTTTCTCTCCACTTCTGAGCTACATCCATAGCATAATGCCAGTAAGAAAGTTCAAAAGGAGGATTAATCACCTCAGATGCTTTAAGTGTCTCCTGGGCAGGAATACATCCCTTAAGCACATAACGACCCTCAAGCTCATCATAAGTTGCGAACGAAGCCATAAAAGCAGCAGTCTCCTCTACCAAATGACCATATTTTGACAGTACCTCTTCCGTAGGATCAGCTCTGTAAATTAGTTCTGCGAAATAAATAAAATGCGGTTGCTGCCAAATAAGGAAAGAACCAACCTTAGACGGAGCTTCGCCGGCATCAGGATCTGTCATCTTCATCCATCTTGCGCCTTTGAAACCTTGTCTTTTAGCAATCTCTTTAGCTACCGGATAAGCTTTTGCATACCAGTCCATACTTCTTTCCAAAAGATCTGTTCTGTCCCATAGAGCAAAATGAGTAGCGTGCCACCAGTGCATTTCCAGGTGAAATTTACCAAACCAGCTATTATATGTAAGTCCTGTTTCCTGAGGCGGCATAGAACCCGCGCATTGTATAGCCATCAGATATTGCGACAACACTACGCGACGCTCCAGTTCCGAAGCTCTACTGTCTGTACACTCACTGAAATCAATAGCACCGCCTCTTCCCCAAAATGAGTTCCAGTAATTCTTAGAATCATCGAATACTGATTCAGAAGTATGAGCTATATCTTCAGTCACGTCATTTTTATCTATGAAATGGCAGTTAAGAGATATACTCTCACCAGACGGAGTCAACACAAACTTGTGAGCCTTTTCCATAGCCAAAACCGCGTTTCCATCCCAGTTAAGGCGAATATAATATAGCGTTGTATCAAGCTTATGCTCAATCACAGCCGCGTTACTACCATTAGAAATAATCTTACTACTGTGCTTTTGGTCACTATTAAAATCACAAGCCGCGTCTGAATGTACTCCGGTCGGATATGGCAGCGTAATAGCGATACGCATATCGCCTGTAGTAAACAGTTGCGATTTGGCAGATACGCTCATCATATCAAGAGAAGAGTGAGACGCGGTTTTCACCTCTACCGGCTTACCATCTATAGAGTAAAAACTGTTTATTGTTCCACTCATCAGATCAAGCTCCGAGCGCACATCCTTTATATCTTCATAAGCAAGACCGGCTTTATCAAAACCGATAATCCCAAGATGCAAACGGTGAGGATTGATACGATAATAATCGGCTGCTTTTTTCGAGCGGCTCTCTTCATTAAACTGTGTCGCATAAGGCTCATCCCAACCTCTGAAATTGTAATTTTTCAATGTTTCCTCAAACCGTAATTTCTCATCATTTGGGAAACTATGCCATCCCCACTGAGTCTGAGTCCCCAAAGGCACACCTGACATATAAAGCTCAGGGAAAGTCTGAAGACCTGTTGCATCTACAGTAAAAGCAAACTCACCGTTGCCAACCGAAAGCGAAGATAATTCCTCAAACTCAGTTACCACCGGATTATTTCTCGACACCACAGATGCTCGGTCAATCGATGCCCCGGTTGTATTATTATTCTGACATGCGGCAAGCAAACATACAGTTGACAGTATTAATATATTTTTCTGCATAAATCTATGTTTTATACAATTATTACTGTGCTACAATCTTATCATACTGCTCCTCTGCTCTGATCTCTGTATATTTTTTAGCATAGGTAAGTTCCACAAGACATCTCATAACAGGGCCCTCTCCCATAGGATCATTCTCCTGTGTAGGACGGTTATAGTAATATACAAGAGACGGCATAATGCCAGTACCCACACAGATACCTTTCACGTCGCCGCTATCAGAAAGCATTTTCTGAATCCCTTTATACCCCTGCTCTGCTACATATATAAAATCCTTATGAAGCCATCCCATTCTTACGCCTCTGGCTATACCAAATGTAAACATAGCAGTACCGGTAACCTCCTCATAAGAATCCACTTTATCAAGTACCTGATGCCACAAACCGTTCTTACCCTGATATCTTGCCACACCGGCAGCCTGCATTTTGAAATTATCAATCACAGCCTGACGAAGAGGGTGATTTTGAGGCATTACAGTCAAAAGGTCGGCAGTTGCCATAAATACCCATCCGTTTGCACGCGACCAGTGAGCCACTCCGTGCTCATTATTATCCGTATGATAACAATGATAATAAATCTGTTTTTCCGGACACCAAAGATATTTAGTATAATTAAGCACCTGATTAGCCGCATCAGTATAATATCGGTCTTCCCCTGTAAGCTTACCCATACGACAAAGGAAAGATATAGCCATAAAAGCATCATCAGCCCAAATCGTATTTTCATGAGGCCATATACGCGCAATAGTACCGTCGGCAAGACGGGGTTCAGCTTCATTAAGATGCTCGGCTGTAGTATGAATATACCCCATATATTTATCATTAGGGTGTTTCATCTGAAGCTCAATAAGCGAAGCTCCCATAGGTCCGTTATCATCCAGACGCTTATTTCTGAATATCATGTGCCATGAATGTTTTCTTACACCCATCCATCCCTCTTTCTCTTTTGCTTTATCATATTGCTCCTTAAAGAAGTCCATGTTACCTTCATTAAAAACGAAGTCCATATTTTTCTTCACATACTGCTCATATTTCTTATCACCAGTTTGCTCAGCCAGCTCCATCATAGCAAGATGAAGAACTCCGTTTGTATAGTGCCAGTCATTATATTTACTTGTCACCTTAACATTAGGATTATGTTTCATTTTCTTTACTGATTTAAACTCCTCTTTTGTCTCTTTATCAGTAAATGTATAAGGTGTTTCCGCGATTATTCTGTCAGCCATCTTCACGGCCACTTCTCCGGCTCCTTTCTTAGTCTGAGCGGTAATAGATGTCAGACCAATCATTAATGCGAATGCCGAAACGGCAATTTTTCTACTGTTGTTCATAGTGTTACAGTTAATTGTCTTTAGCTTTTCAATTCATATTTAATTTTACGACACTTTTATCGGCTCCCCCTTCATAGTTAATCTGAGTAGGCTCCCATGTAGAAGGTAGAGAGATATTCTCGCTGCGCTTGCCTTTCACAATCACACTTCGCTCTCCTTCCGATAAAATATCCATATTTGAGACAGTGACATTTTTCACATTTCTCAGTGTCAGTCCCGGTCCCTCTTTTGCATGTATAGTTACATTCTTGATAGAAATATTTTCACTCTCTGCCAATTCAGCTCCAATCTGAGAAGTGATAAATACATTTTCCAGCTCTATGCGGTCAATCATTTGCTCTGGAATACCATTAAAATAAAGCGCACGTCTGGCATTGCTGCACACAAGATTTTTTACTACTATATTTTTAAAAGCAGGCGTTGTCTCGTCAACCGCCGGAAACAAATCTTCCGCTTTAGCGTCAATGCCGGCTTCAAGTGTTTCTACAGCCGATTTACCTCCATAAAACAGATCGAAGAGTAGAGGCTCTGTAGGTATGTCATACATAGCCAGATTATTAATAAAGATATTCTCAACTACACCTCCGCGTCCGCGTCTGCTCTTAAAGCGAAGCCCTACGTCAGTTCCGAGAAACTTACAATTGCTTACGCTGATATTCTTCACGCCACCCGACATCTCCGAACCAACGACAAAGCCGCCATGACCTTTAAACACAGTGCAGTTATCCACTATAACATTGGCTGTAGGTATACCGCGCTTACGTCCGTCTTCATCTTTACCGGATTTTATACATATACCATCGTCGCCTACATCAAATGTAGAATTAACAATAATAGCGTTAGTACAAGATTCAAGATCAAGCCCGTCTCCATTCTGTGCGTATGAAGGGTTCCTTACCTGCACATTATCAATGATAACATTCTTACACATCAGAGGATGAAGGTTCCACGCCGGAGAGTTTTGAAATATAACACCGTTGAAATATACGTTCTCACAATTAATAAGACTCACCATAACAGGACGAAGATAGTTTCTTACCGACTCCCATTGCTCATCACTTGTGAAATGGCGGGGCACGTTCATATCAGATATTGTATCCCCTGCAAGAGTTTTAGCGTGAGGAAACCAATAATCAGCGCGTTTGAAGACACCGCCTCTGGCTATAGTTCTTTTCCAGTGCGATTCCGTAACCTTCTGCTTTTTAAGCGGTCGCCAGTACTGCCCGTTACCATCTATAGCTCCATTGCCGGTTATCGCGATATTTGTCAGATTACGTCCCCATATCGGAGACTGACATCTGCGTGTATCAAGTCCCTCAAAAGAGGTTTCCACTATCGGATAAAGCTCAACATCAGGCGAAAATAATACGACGCTACCTTTTTCAAGATGCAGATTAATATTACTTTTCAACTCAATAGGCCCTGTAAGCCATACCCCTGAAGGAACAATCAGTTTTCCTCCGCCTTTACCCTCAAGAGCCGCTATCGCGTTCGCAAAAGCGTCTGTATTAAGTGTAATACCGTCATTAACAGCCTTGAAGTCTTTTATATTCACTTCATTGCTTTTAAAAACAGGCTTGTAAACCCGTTCCATCTCAAAGGGAAGATTCTCATACAAATGCGCGTATTCGTACGACTGCTTCTGTCCGCAACCATGCAGTGTCAACATAATCACCGCAATGCCAATCAGCGATTTTACATTCATCAATTTATAGGTATTTATTTAACATTAATATCTTTACTTTTTCACACATGGCACCAGCTTCACAGCACCCTGCAGCCCCGATTCCATAACATCCCAATGACCGTAACCGGTTTTCTTATAGTTAAGGTCCACATGATTAATCTCCTTGAATTTTCTCCATTGAATGCCACGTCTGTCATAATCAGCGATTCTGTTGGCCGGAAGATTAGTCACTTCAATCTCTATTGTATTATTTCCGTCAGCAAGATATTCTGTCACATCACACTCAAACGGCACACTCCATAATGTACCAACCTGTTTGCCGTTTATTATGACTCTCGCGCTTTCACGCACATTATCAAGCTTTAGTATATAATGTTTACTATCTTTTTTAAACTCAAAATCAGTCGTATATCTTGCCGTACCCATATTAACCTTAGCCTCAGGTATATCAAGATTGGTCCAATAAGTAAGAGTATCAATTTCAAACTCCTCTGCTATAGCCGGAGCGCTTTGTACGAAATTAAGTTTCCATCCTTTATTAATCTCAATCGGCGAGCCTGCCTGCTCTAAATATTTCCAGTCTGAGGCTGCTCTTGACGGTACATCAAGTGAAGTAACGATTACAGATTGCCCTGATTTAAGATCAAAATAAACCTCTTGTTTATCTCCGTTCATACGTGTTTTTGCCAGACCGCTTACCCCCGTAAGAGGATTCATAAACGATACTCGCTGACCTGTCACACCCATCGGCACCCAGGCTTTTACATCCTCGCCCTGAAGACACGAAATAAAATACAGATAACCTTTATCCACCTTGCGACGAATATATCCAAGGTTATGCTCTGTTTTCATAACCTCTTTTTTACCTCCGCACAAATCAAGCATAGCTTCCGTATCATTACCGGTTATGACATTCCCTTTACCTCTTTTTGCCGATACAGCATTTTTAAAATCACTCGCAGGTAGTTTAGAAAGTTCTTTCTTAAACTCTTTTCTTCTATCGTTAAGCGAGGCGTATCCCGGCACATCCTGTGGATAATGTCCTAAAAACGCTATATTAGCTCCCTGAGATATCATATCATTAATGTGAGCCAGCACGTCGGCAGGCATTTTTTTGGCACCCGGTATCACCAGTGCTTTATAGCCGGTTCCCGCCTTAGTCACGATTTCGCCGTTTTCAACTTTACATCCACGGATAAAATTATCAGATATATAATCCACGTCATAACCGCTTGACAAGATCTTATCTACAGTCTCTATAAACTCCGGCGCTCTCTGATGCATCTTATGAATATCAAACATAAGAAGCATTCCGTCCTGCTCATGCCACATGTCATAAACAGGCAGGTAAACAAGATAATCATTATCCGACACGCCTTTTTGCAGATTTGACTGACAACGTGTTATATAATCAAAAAACGGTTTTGTATCTCTCCATATAGAGTTAGTCGGACTCATATTTATAGATGCGTAAAACTGCCATCCCGGCCATTCGGCCTCAAGAGGAGAATAAGGAGTACCATGAAAGAATGTGTGGTTTACACCCGACAAAAACATAAGATCAATGTCTGGTTTACACTGAGCCAGCGATGTGCGAAAATGCTCCGTTAGCCAGGTAAATGTTTCAGACGACACAAACGGTTTGCCTGAAATATGAGCTCCTGAAGAAGCATATTTAAGCATTGTAAGGTCTGAGTCATTTTTCTTCTTCAGCGAATCCACACGAAGTCCGTTTATATTAAATTCGGATATACCAAATCCCTCACATTCAGGAACGGAAACAGCCGCGTAAAGATCTATCAGGTTACCAGGCGAACCATGAGCCTGATTTCTTGTCTGGCTGCCGTGGCTCTCTGCCCAGCTTCTGAACTTTACGGTAAAGTTTTCAAGCAATAAATCTCCTATTGTCTCTCTGTAATCAGAGATTATGCGGCGACGCTCTTCCGTATTATCGTCACTGCCTACTACGTCAAGATACAAGGCAAGGTCATAGCCTCTTCTTGACTTAAACTCATCAAAAAATCCGGGAGTCCAGCTTGCGCCATAAACCTCGTAAGAATCATTAAAGAAATTGTGAGGAAACTTAGCTCCTGATTCAGCGAAAGCTTTGTCAAAACGGGAAAAATAATTATCTACGGCTTTTTTAGAAAAATGATCCATAACAAATCCCTCTCCACCGGGAGCGGCACGCTTCACCTTCTGTCCTGTTTTGCCACAGAAAGAAGCTATTACTTTCCAGTTTCCTTTAGGTGCTTTCCAGTTCAGTTTACCATCTTTTACTTTTGAGGTCAGATCTATGACTTTTCTTTTATTTCCTGACTTTTCGAATGCCACTACTCTCTCCAGTATGGAGGTAGCTCTCTCTTTCTCTATTTCAGGCACTATATCACCATCAATATACTGACCTTTTGTTAGATTATAACTTCTTAATATAAGCTTAGACGCGGCATCTTCCACAGAGACCGTAGGTCCGCCGAAAGGCCAACCCGTACCTGCGTTCATATCTATTTTTATTCCTAATCTTTCACCCTCTGCAATGGTATGCTTAAACAGCTCCATCCAACGGTCAGAAAGATACTGTACATCATTAGAGTCGTTACCCTGCACGCCGTATATTGGCGTTATCTCCAGCGAACCCATCCCTTTTGACGCATATTCTTCCAGATTGGCTGTAATATTTTTTTCGTCGACTGCGCTTCCCAGCCACCACCATCGCGCTGCAGGTTTGGCTTCAGGATTTATATCGTTTATTATGAGATTATTCTCCTCTATTCTCTCCCACGGTTTATTATCGGCAGAAGGGCTAATTTGGGCAGCAAGCATCATGGAGGACAATGTGAGAACTGACAAAATGATGTTTTTTTTCATTATAGGCTATGTTTTTACACGGATGAAATTTTCAAAAATAGTTGCAACTGTATATATGCAATTAGTCAATTATCGTTTTTCATCTGTATTAGTTATATTATGTGTGTGTTTAATTCCGCTTTGCACTTTACAAAAATATATTTATTCTTTAAGTTTTCTATTCAAAAAAATGCTAAAAGAGTTTGTAAATATGACACTAATTAATAAGATATAGGTTTAAACAATGTGGATATAATATTAACCGGTATATAAATATATGATTTGTAAGATAAATCACCTGCCGTATAAAATCAATTGCCTGCCGTATAAAACATTTGCCACGTTCATGGCAGAATCATGACATGTACTTGTCAGAGTTGTGCCACGTGCTTGTCAGAGCTCTGCCATGTACGTGGCACAGAATTTCGACGGGTGCGATTTGATTTTTGACAATAAGCGTTTTTATTTATAAGCGGCAGCTTTTGAAATAACATAGAGTGATAACTTGCTAATACAACAAAGCCTGAGATGAATCAATATTCATTCCCAGGCTTTATCTTATATCTCGGAGATAACCAAGAATCAGTCATTCCGATCAATTATGGCTAATTTATTTATCATTAGTTTTCAAAATATACTCTTTAATAGCTCTTTCAAATTCAGGTTTTTGCATTGCGCCTTTTGTCATAATCGGCTGTCCCTCTAACGGAACAAAAAGCAATGTAGGAAGAGCAGTTATACCGAAAGCCTTAGCAAGCTCTTTTTCTTTGTCGGTATCAATTTTATAGATATAAATATCATCTTTATATTCTTTTGCCAACGCATCAAGAATAGGTGAAATCTGACGACAAGGCGCGCACCATGACGCGTAAAAATCAATAATTGCAGGTTTATCACCAAGGTATTTCCAATCCTTCATGTTATCTATATCAGCAACCTTAGCTACAAATTCTTTTTTTGTAACCTTTATAACTTTTCCATAATCATGATTTATTGTTTGCGCAGAAAGACTTGAATAAGAGAATGTAAAGCACAATAACATACACAATGTCATCATTGACGAGATAGAAAATAAATTATGCTTAATTTGATTTGTTTTCATACGTTTATTAATTTAATTATTAAAACACAAATATAATAATTAATGCCACATTTGAAATATTTAATTCATCATTGGCAGGAAAAACCAGAAACGACTACCTTCTCCAACAACCGACTCGGCACCTATAGTTCCACCACATGCGTCAATTATAGATTTAGAGATACACAATCCAAGTCCTGAGCCCTGAGTATAGTTATCAAGTTTCTCAAAACGCATAAACACATTATCCATTTTTTCGGGCTCTATGCCGCATCCGGTATCTTCGATAGAAACAATAACACCATTATCTTTATTCTCGAGAGATATTTTAATTTTACCCTCCGCTGTGAACTTACACGCGTTAATCATAAGATTAGAGATTACCTGTGATATACGTTGTTTATCATAATATACATTAACGGGATGATCAGGTAAAGAAGCAGTCAGTCCAACCTCTTCCTGCAGGCTATCGGCATATACCGGAATAAGATTAATGATAAGTGAGCGTAGGTCAAACTCTTCATTCTCAAAGCTCATGCGGCCAGCCTCTATTTTCGACAAATCAAGAATATCATTAAAAAGAGTGAGCAGCAGCTTTGAATTATCCTGAATCAGATCGAGATATTCGTTACGCTCCTCATCAGTTTCACACCATGCCACAAGTTTTGAAAAACCGACTACCGCGTTAAGCGGAGT
>CAMTOT010000071.1 GCA_947074165.1 uncultured Bacteroidales bacterium | reverse complement strand
TCAAATTTTTAATACCAAATAAAGAAACACACTCATCGATAGACCAACTTATTGAACAATGGTCAACAATTACATCACTTATATCATTGCCGCCCAGTCCGTCACCTTCATGCTCAGCGACCTTTTGATTGCCCAGACGAAATCTCAGATAACGTAAGATTACATTGTTTGAGGCGAGAGTAAAAGGATAGTCCGCAATACAAATGCCATCACCAGGAGCAGTCTGACCTGCTATTGTTACATTAGAAGCAGTCAGTGCAAGGGGCGATTTTAGAAATATCGTACCGGATACATCAAAGATAATTGTTGAATTGGCAGCGTTCTTACAAGCGTAACGGAAAGTACCCTCAACGAGGTTTTCATCACTACAATCGTCAAGGGTCGTGACACGATAAACATCACCACCCCTACCTCCGGTCACATTACGACCGAAACCTTCCGCTCCGGGAAAAGCAGGAAGCGACTGTGCTTTTATCTCAAATGTCGCTACAGACGCAAGCATCATTGCAGCAACTCCGGACAAAATAAATTTTCTCATATAAATTGGATTTAAAATACAGTAACATTCAATTTACTTAGCTATAAATAACGGGGTTAGCCAAGTCTAAAATAACAATAAGGTCTTGTAATCTTTTTAAAATAAGCAATTTAACATTCAATTTCAGGCCTATATATGTGGCAAATGTATTATTTTTTCACAAAACAACAATATTTACACAGTATAACTAATTACTAAAATTTTGTAATTATGTACTTAATAAAAAATGTCAGACTGTATTTACAAGCCCGACATCATATTTTTTTAGATTTCTATACACGGACACTCAACAAACTCCGCTTGAGGGAAATACTTTTCAATGTATTTTTTTATATACTGTTTTGTATCTTCCTGTATTGTTTTATCTTTTACCTCAGGATATAGATTATAAACCACAGTGTGTACTTTTATCCCTCTGTTGCGTATAGCCTCAAAACTTAGCAACGTATGATTTACACTACCAAGTTTGCCGGAAGTAACAAATATTAAAGGGTAGTTTTTTTCCACTATATAATCGATAGTGAGTAAGTCATCCGTGAGAGGTACCATTAGTCCACCTGCACCCTCAACAATCACGCTATCATATATAGCGGCAAGTTTATGCCCCGCATTCTCTATTTTAGCAAAATCAATATCTCGCTTATCAATTTTTGATGCAAGCAAAGGCGAAGCCGGGTATGAAAAAACCTCAGGCCATGTGAGTTGCAGCTTATCGACATCAAGCAAACCTGTCCCCATAATTTTACGGTGCAGTTCAATATCTTCGCTATATCCCACATTACCTGTCTGAATAAACTTCTGAGTTATCGTTTTATTTCCATTCTCAGTCCACAGTTTTGCAAGATATGCAGTTGCAAAGCTTTTTCCTGCATCCGTGTCTATTCCGCTTACAAAATATATATTTCCCATAACTTACTTTTTTCGTGCTATTATATATATAGGATTATATGTCAGTGAGACACCGTCATCGGAGCCATAAATACTTATATATCTTTCATGAAACTCCCTTAATGAATCTTTTGTCCATCTGTAAGAGCCGGTCCCACTTACCCCTGTTTTTTTCATATGATTAAGAACATCAGTAGGTGATTCAAAACGGCTTACTATAGACTCTTCCTCAGAGCATAAAATTTCAAATCCACTGCCAAGCATTCTTATATAGTCTTCTTTATCAAAATAATTGAGCCCTACTCCGGTCAAATCACGAATCTCTTTAAAATTGAGCTTTCCAAATGATGAAAAAGCCAATATACCTCCAGGTTTAAGAGAGAATAGGCATCTTTTAAAAAAAGCCTCTGGATTAGAAAACCATTGAATCACGGAGCATCCTGTTATAAGATCACAGTTGACAGGTAAATCTGTTTTTTCCATATCTCCCGGTTCGAACTCATAAATTGTATTTCCGTTAATCGTTATCAACTCGCCAGCCTGCTCACATAAGTCATTAAGCCATAATCTGGCCGGAGTAAACATGTCACATATCAGTTTTGTATAAAAACCTGTACCACAACCAAATTCAGCTACAGAAAGGTAGTCTTTACTGAATAAACCTTCAAGTTTATGACACATCTTACGGGCGATAAGTTTCTGTACTACCGCTTCGTTATCATAACTTTTTAGTGATTTTGTAAATCTGGATGTTATCAGTTGTTTTTCCATTATTTCACATATTCGCGAAACAAAGAAGCACTATAATGAGGGACATCTTTACAAACAATATCCACTCCTGCTTCCTGCCACGCATTTATCTGATTTTTAGCAACAAATATCAGATCATCGTTTCCTATTACAGCCATATCCCATTTTGAGTGTGGTGAAGTTATATCATTATTGGATATAACCTCTCTCAGCGCAACAAGCTCTCGTCTTATATCGTCAAAATTTCTTGCCGGGATATAATCCATATAATTTTCATATTCTCTGAGAGACATTCTTTTTATAAACTTCTTCAGAGTATTCTCGTTAAGTCCGTTTAGTGTACCTTCAAAAATAGCAGGATTTATACCTCTTGCAGCATCTACAGGCCAAAGTGTGCCATTAATAGCTACACGCTTTGTCACTTTATCAATACCTGAGGTCAGAGCCTCTGCTACCCATACACCAAGAGACCAGGCATAAACGGTAATATTTTTATATCTCTTAAGTATATCTTCGTCAATAGGTTCTATTATTGTATAATCATAATAGACTATAAAATCAGAGTCAATCTCAATATCCTTAAAGATATTGAAGTCGGTACCCCAACCGGAAAAAAGAACGACAAGATTCTCTGTCCCGTCCTGTTTCAAAAACATGCTTCTCATCAATAAATCTTATAGTTGGTTTATAGCTTCCGTGAGCCTGTCCATCTCATCCTTTGTGATTGATGCTGTCAGAGAAAACCTTAGTCTTGAAGTTCCCTGCGGCACAGTAGGAGGACGAACCGGCAATACATAAAATCCTTTTTTTTGTAATTTCACAGACATCTCGACAGCCTTCTCGCTTTCACCGGCTACAAAAGGAATAATCTGTGATTGAGAATTACACTCACCTGTTTTAAGTTTTACCGCTTTAATAAGATTTTCATAAAGTGACCTGAGATGCTTTCGTTTATCTTCAAAACTATAGAGATTTTCCATTATAAACTTTGTCCATGCAATATTTACAGGTGGTAAAGCTGTTGTAAATATTAATGGTCGCATCTTATTTATAAGATACTCTCGCACTACACTTCGACAAATAACATAAGCTCCTGTCGAGGCAAGTGCTTTACCAAATGTACCTACAATAAAATCAACATCTTTTATACATCCGCACTCTTGAGCTAAACCAAGCCCGGTCTGACCAAATACTCCAACGCCATGTGCCTCATCCACATACAGCAACACGTTATCATACTGTTTTTTAAGCGCCACAATACGTAACAAATCACATAAGTCACCATCCATGCTGTATACACTCTCCACTACGATTATTATTCTGTCGTATAGGTGTGCGTTGTGAGCAAGCAAACGCTCCAGCTGTTCATAATTATTATGTCTGAAACGTATGTTCTTGCTATCTGTTAGCTTTAGCCCGTCAATAATACTCGCGTGCACAAGTTTATCAGCAAGCACAAGAGTTGCAGCGTCGGCAATAGCGGGTAATATACCAGTATTGGCATGATATCCGCAATTAAAAACCAAAGCGCTCTCGCTCCCGTACAGCGTTACTAAATGTTGCTCAAGCTCATCATAAACAGTATAATTTCCGGTAAGAAGCCGTGATGATGAAGCTGTAAAAAGGTAATCTCTATCTCTGCACTCTTCTAAAAATCTATTTCTCAGTAATACATCAGACGCCAAACCAAGATAATCATTGGAAGATATATTCAACATATTATTTCCGTTTCTGATTATTCTGTTATTATCATGATGCACTTCTGGCAATTTCCTCAAGTTATTTGATTTTGCCAATGAGTCTAATTCATTCTGCAAATATGCAAAAATATCCTTACTCATAAATTTAAATCTCGCTTATTATTTTAATTAAGCCACGTGTTAGCTTGCTAAGCTGTTCTTTTGTTATCACCATAAACGGCGGCATAATATATATCAGAGTCCCGAAAGGACGAACCCATATCCCCTCTTCGACAAAACGTTTTTGGAGGACAGCCATATTAACAGGATCATTCATTTCTATGACACCTATTGCACCAAGTACCCTAACCTCTTTTACTGTATCAAAGACCTTAGCCGGTTCGAGATCCTCTTTCATTTGCTTCTCGATTTCATCAACTTTAGATTTCCATTCTGATTCAAGTAGTAAAGAGACCGAGGCAGAGGCTACGGCGCAAGCGAGAGGATTGCCCATGAAGGTAGGTCCGTGCATAAAGGCTCCCGGATAATTTTCAGATATCATTTCAGCTATATGATCTGTAGTCAGCACTGCCGACAGTGTCATATATCCACCTGTCAGAGACTTACCAATACACATAATATCAGGTTCAACACCAGACCATTCCCATGCAAATAACTTTCCTGTACGTCCAAATCCGGTTGCAATTTCATCATAAATAACCAGAATATCATGTTCACGACATAACTCAGATGCCAGACGTAGATACTCCGGATGATAGAAACGCATGCCACCGGCACCCTGAACAATAGGCTCTAAAATCAGAGCGGCAATATTTCCTGCATTTTGTTCAATCACAGATTTAAGTTCATTAATATCATCTTCGAACCACTCACCGTGAAATTTTGATTCAGGAGCAGACACGAAATATCTTATAGGAAGTGAACTTCCGAATATAGAGTGCATACCTGTCACCGGATCACAAACGGACATTGCATTCCACGTATCACCATGATAGCCCGAACGAATAGTCACAAAGTTATGCTTATCTGCATTACCTTTAGCATAATGATATTGCACAGCCATTTTCAAAGCCACCTCAACAGCTACAGAACCGCTGTCAGCATAAAATATTTTTTGCATCGACGAAGGAGCTATTTCCAAAAGCTTTCTGCCAAGTTCTATAGCCGGCTTGTGTGTAAGCCCGCCAAACATAATGTGCGACATTTTTGAAAGCTGCTCCATAGCCGCCTTATTTAGTATCGGGTTATTGTATCCATGTATAGTACACCACCACGAAGACATACCCTCTATAAGTCGTCTACCGTCGGCAAGTTCAATCTCGGCACCGTCGGCTGATACAACTTCATACACAGGCAGCGGATTCGTTGCCGATGTATATGGATGCCATATATGTTTTCTATCAAATTCTATATCCTGCATCTTTTATCATTTTTATATCATCTTCCACTTTCGAACCTATAGTTGTCAGTAAATCACCCACTATGGCTGAGTTAACTCCTATATACAAAGACTTATTAACAGCCTCTTTACTGATTAAGCCGCGCCCGCCGGCGAATCGAAGAAATGCTTTCGGATGAATGAATCTGAATATTGCGATAGTGGTAAGAATATCCTCTTCGCTAAGTTTCGCTGCATTTTCAAGCGGAGTACCTGCTATAGGATGCAGCACATTAATAGGGATAGAATCTACGCCAAGATTTTTTAAAGCAAAGGCAAACTCCACGCGCTGATGCTTTGACTCACCCATCCCGATTATTCCTCCACTACAAAGATCCATTCCTAAACTTTTAGCGTCTCTCAATGTGCGTATCTTTTCATCCTGCGTGTGAGTACTGCATAATTCAGAGAAATATGAAGGCGCTGTTTCAAGATTACAATGATAACGATTTACTCCGGCAAGTTTCAACTTCTCAAGTTGCTCTTTTGTTGCCAGCCCCAAAGAAGCACAAAGATTAATGTCGCTGTTTTCTCTTATATAGTTATACGTATCGCATATAATATCAATCTCTTTAGAAGAAGGTCTTCTACCACTTGCCACCAACGAGAATCTGTTTATGCCTTGCTTTTCATTGTACTGCGCATGTCGCAAACATTCCTCCTTCCCTACGAAAGAGTATATCTCAGCAGCTGTTTTAAAGTGTGCCGACTGAGCGCACCATTTACAATTCTCACTACACTTCCCCGATTTGGCATTAATTATTGAGCACATATCAAAAAGGTCGGAAGCACATTCTTGCGATATATAATGAGCAGCTTCATAAAGAGCCTCCTTATCATTATAATCATATAAATAGAGTGCCTCTTCAATAGACACATCTTCTCCTTTTACAGCTTTATTTCTTATACTTATCAGATCCATACAAATAAAAAGAAGCGATATAGAGTTATCATTTTATGATAATTCCATATCGCTTATAAATTAATTTTTAAAATAAACATAAATTGGCGCACACTCCGTAGTATTAACTATACGACAAGATACAATATTGGCCATAAGAGCATCTAAAACATCTATATCATCGTCTATATCAACAAGTTCAACTGCAACTTTTTCGATAAAAGATGTTACAGTCTGAAGCGGATTGTGCTTCATCAGCGAACATTCTGCAACAGCTTTACGCAAAGCACCGATAGTTACATGCCGACCAACGCTGCAAAAAGCAGAATAGGCCTTTCTGCTCCAACGGCAAAAACGCAAACTCCTGTTACAATATGTTATACTGACTTTTTTCACGGTTGTAAATGTAATTGATTTTTTATAATAAAATTATCTTTGCTATAACAAAACAATATTAAAAATGATCTCCAAGGCTGAAATATCTATCTTCAATATTGTTGTATTTATATTAACTAATAATAAATGAATACTTTATATTATGGCAGAAATAATTCATTATCCGGAAAGAGAACGATTTGAGACAGTCGTAGACGGTATCACCGCATATGTTGATTATGAAATACATGGCAATGCTCTATGTATTACTCATACTATAGTCCCAAAAGAGATTGGAGGTCGTGGTATTGCGGCTCAACTCGTGGAGGCGGCTTATAATTATGCCGATTCGCAGGGACTTGATAGAGACGCATCCTGTTCTTACGCTATAATATGGATGCAAAGACATCCTAAGCAATAAACGATATTTTAGCTAAACTTTCATCACATTCTGTTTATATACATTTTAAATTTCATGCTGCATCTTTTTAATCAGGAGGAAATAGATGGCATAAGTCTACCCTCTCGCTTTACTTTTCCGTTCAATTACACTCCCCATAAGCTAACTTATATTGCCTATGACAATATTGTCAGGTATATAAATAAAAAAAAACAATGGCATGGTGAATTATCCAAAGGTAAAATGCTTGGGGTGCTCATAGTCCTGACAAAAGATAATAAAACAGGCTTCCTTGCCGCATTCTCAGGAAATCTTTTAAACAGCAACAACCACGAATATTTCGTACCGCCTGTTTATGATTTACTTAATCCTAACGGCTTTTTCAGACCTGAGGAGGAGAACATTTCATTTATTAACAGAAAAATAAGTGATTTGAACTCATGCAACGAATATAAGGAGCTAAAAAAAGATCTTGAAGAGCATAAAAAAGCCGCAAATTCGCAGATTACCAAGGAAAAAGAGCGGATTAAGGAGGCAAAGATAAAAAGAGATGCACTACGTAAGGATACCGAGCTTACTGAGTCAGATAATGACTTGCTATTAAACGAGAGTCGCTTTTTAAAAGCAGAACTAAAACGTCTGGAAAAAAAACTACAGTATGAAACTGATTTATTAAAAGAACGACTTTCGCTGTTTGAAAAAACAATATCATCACTAAAGGATGAAAGGAAGAGCCGTTCGGCAGCACTGCAACATAAAATGTTTGGAGCATTCAAACTACTAAATGCAAATGGCGAAATAAAAGATTTGAATGAAATATTTAGTGCCACAGCTGGCAAAATACCACCGGCAGGTGCCGGAGAGTGTGCAGGACCAAAACTCCTTCAATATGCATATATTAATAATCTCAAGCCGATAGCCATGGCTGAGTTTTGGTGGGGAGATTCACCAAAAACTGAAATAAGGATGCATGGCAACCATTATCCGGCTTGTAAGGGCAAATGTGAACCTATACTCGGCTTTATGCTCCGCGGGCTTGATATTGAGGAGGATCCCCTAAAGAGAAATGTCGATTTAAAAGTGGAGGTTATATATTCGGATCAACATATTGCCATAGTTTATAAACCACACGGACTGCTTTCTGTGCCAGGTAAATCAGATAACACGTCTGTATATAAACAAATGACTGAAATATATCCCGATATCTCAGGCCCCATAATCGTACATCGTCTTGATATGTCGACATCCGGACTTATGATTATAGCGAAAAATAAGGATGTACACAAAAACCTACAAGAACAGTTTAAAACCCGTGAAGTAAAAAAGAGATACATAGCTGTCCTTGACGGAATAATTAATGATAATGAAGGTTATATTAATCTACCTTTATCTGCCGATTATAACCACAGACCTAAACAGATCGTTAATTTTGAAAATGGAAAAAAGGCAGTTACATATTATAAAGTAATCAAGGAGAGCGCTGGTAAAACTTTTATCTATCTATATCCATATACAGGTCGTACACATCAGCTCAGAGTACACTGTGCTCATAAATCGGGGCTAAATACGCCAATAAAAGGGGATGAGTTATACGGAACGAAATCTGACAGACTTTATCTACACGCTGAATACGTCGAGTTTACTCATCCTGCCACCGGAATAAAAATAAACTTCGAGTATAAATCTAAGTTTCTATAAATTAAATGCACCTGAATAAATATGAAAAATATATCTATTCAGGTGCATTTAATTATTTAAAAAGAAAATTCAAAAATCAGAACGTCTTTGGGCTCAATCATAATTTTATCGGATGTTAAGTCAAAATCGTTTCCTGATATAATATCTTTTGATTTAACTTCAGGCATTACCTCTCTATATCTGGCAAGATCAGCCTCTGCTGTTTCAGAAGTACCATTAAAGACAGCAACGACCGATTTATTATTAAATCGTCTCTCATATACATACACACCTTTGTGAGGCGAAAAATGCTTTACACTACCTTTTGTTACTGCCTCGTTTCCTTTACGCCACTTAAGCAGCTTCTGTGTATAATCGAAAGCCTCATTCTCTGCGTCTGTCCTGCCTTCCGGTTTAAATTTATTAATCTGATCACCAGGCCATCCTCCGGGGAAATCCTCTCTTACATATCCGTCACTTTTAGACTTATCACCAGCCATTAACCACTCCGACCCGTAATATATCTGAGGTATACCACGTGTTGTAAGAAGAAATGCCAGAGCTTGTTTGTATCTCTTGAAGTCAGACCTTTGATCCTCATTTTTAAAAAAGCGCGAAGTGTCATGATTATCAAGAAAAGTAAGAAGATACATAGGATCGGCGTAAACCATATCTTGCGACAAATAATCATAAATACGATGTAATCCACCGTTCCAGTCACCTGTCTCTTCATCAAAAGCATTGTCTGTTATACCAAAAAGCGGAAAATCCATTACTGTCTTCAACTCTGAATTTCTCGGATAAGCCAACTTACTATCTTTCTGCCAGAATGAAACTCCTACATTATTATTAAGCCATGTTTCTCCTACAATATTAAAATCAGGATACTCTTCATTTATAGCTTTACACCATTGTGCCATCATATCAAAATCAGCGTAAGGATATGTATCCTGCCTAATGCCGTCAATACGCGCATACTCTATCCACCAAATAGAATTCTGGATTAGATATTTAGCTACATGAGAATTTCGCTGATTAAGATCAGGCATGACTGATACAAACCAACCGTTTATAGCAGTATCAAAATCATAGTTTGAACTATACTTATCATACTGCGGCACGGTAATGAAGGATGTCATTTTAGACGCGTCTGGATGATTAAACCAGTCTTTTGCCGGCATATCTTTAAATATGAAATGTTCACTCCCGCAATGATTGAATATCATATCCATAACCATCTTCATACCTTTATCATGAGTCTTTTTTACAAGATCTACAAACTCTTCATTAGACCCGAAACGACGATCGACCTTATAAAAATCGGTAGCTGCATATCCGTGATATGAACCTTCACTCATATCATTCTCCATAACAGGATTAAGCCAAAGCGCAGTGACACCCAGGTCTGACATATAATCAAGATTATCAGCGATACCTTTAAAATCGCCTCCATGACGTGATGATGGTTCTTTTCTGTCGATACGATTTTCACGCATACCTTTTACTATATCATTCTTAGTATCACCGTTAGCAAAACGATCCGGCATCATAAGATATAGCACATCTTCGGATGTGAATCCTGACTGACCTCGTTTATCTCTGCTTCTTTCTTTCAGCTCATAAGGAACTTTAATTTTCTTCTTTCCCTTCTTTAGTTCTATATTAAACTTGTTTGGAGCAACATCACTCAAATCAAGATACAAGAGAATATAGTTAGGACTTTCAAGTGAAACAATCTCTTTTATTTTTACTGATTTGTCTGTTACAGAAACTTCAGAATTGGAGATATCATCTCCGTAAAGCAGAATTTGTAACTCGGGGTTTTTCATTCCGCTCCACCAAAAAGTTGGTTCGGTTTTAGAAACAGTCATGGCGGAAACGGGCAAGGCAGCAATAAGCGGAACTGCCGCAAACAAAATATTGATTAACTTAGATCGGAAGAGCGTCGTGTAGGGAAAGAGTGTACGTCC
>CAMTOT010000070.1 GCA_947074165.1 uncultured Bacteroidales bacterium | reverse complement strand
AGATAATGAGCGGTGACTGGAGTTCAGACGTGTGCTCTTCCGATCTATATCAAAAGACATTAACTCGATTAAACAGATACATAATGAAAAACGGAGTAATAGCTATTGACCTTGGTGCTACCAGTGGAAGAATGATACTTTCTTATCTTGAAGCAGGAAAATTGCAGATGGATGAGATTGCCCGCTTTCCAAACGCTATACAAGAGAAAGACGGAAAATATTTTTGGAACCTTAGCGCATTGTTCGCGGAGATAAAAAAAGGACTTAATCACGCCGCTACATTAGATTTTAAAATTACATCAATCGGTGTAGATACATGGGGTGTAGATGTGGCATTTATTGATAAAGATGGAAATGTGATATCAGATCCGCGCGCATACAGAGACCCGTATACACACGGAGCGCCTGAGGAGTTTTTTACTAAAGTGCCGAAAGAAGAGGTTTATGGAGCAACAGGTATTCAGATAATGAATTTCAATACTTTGTTTCAGCTATATTCCGCAAATAAGGAAAATTACTTACCATATAAAAATGCGGATAAGATTTTGTTTATGCCTGATCTTATCTCATATCTGCTGACAGGGAAAATGGTGTGTGAATACACAATCCTGTCTACTTCTCAGTTCTTAAACCCTAAGACAAAACAGATAGAGGAAAAGTTAATCAACGAAGCCGGAGCGCAGCTTTCTCAGTTTCCTGAGATTGTATATCCGGGGGCTGTGATAGGTGATCTTAATCAATCAATACTTGACAATCAGTTTGGTTATGATATACCTGTAGTAGCAGTAGCCGGTCATGATACAGGTTCGGCCGTAGCGGCAGTACCTGCATGGGATGAAAACTTCGCTTATCTGAGTTCGGGCACATGGTCGCTTATGGGAATCGAGGTAAAAGAGCCTATTATTTCAGAGCGTTCGGCTGAGCTTAACTTTACCAACGAAGGAGGCGTAGAGGGAACTACACGTTTTCTTAAGAATATCACAGGAATGTGGATTCTTGAAGAGTGTCGTAAAGAGTGGGAAAAGGCCGGCAAAAATTACTCATATCCTGAGATTGTAGCGATGATAGACAAGGCTGAACCATTCAGAAGCTTTATCAATACAGACGATGCTGTGTTTGCGTGTCCTAAGAGTATGCTTTCCGCTATAGCTGAGTATTGTGAGGCGAGAAACATGCCTGCTCCTGATACAGACGAAAGAGTAGTGAGATGTATAATGGAAAGTCTTGCGCTGAGATACCGTCAGGTATTTGAATACCTTAAAGAGTTTGCGCCGTTTAAACTTGACAGACTTCACATCATAGGGGGAGGAGCTAAAAACGCGCTTCTGAATCAGTTTACTGCCGATTCGATCGGAGTGCCTGTTTACGCAGGTCCGTCAGAAGCTACAGCTATCGGTAATATCATGATTCAGTTTAAAGCTCAGGGTATTGTAAACGACATAAAAGAGATGAGAGAACTTATTGGCAAAGCGGTAGAGCTTGTAAAGTTTGAGCCTCGTGACACAAATGAATGGAACAAAGCTTACGCTGAGTTTTGTGAGAAATGCAATTAATTTAAACTATATAATAACAAACTAAATTTAAAATATAATACTATGGAATCATTAGTAAAACAAGCTTATGAGATAGCAAAACAGCGCTATGCTAAAATCGGCGTTGATGTAGAGAAAGCAATCGCTGAGATGGATAAAATATCTTTGTCACTTCACTGCTGGCAGACTGACGACGTAACAGGTTTTGAAAATCCTGACGGTCAGCTTTCAGGTGGTATTCAGGCTACAGGTAACTATCCCGGTAAAGCGCGTAATATTGAAGAAGTAAGAGCAGACCTTGTAAAAGCGGCTTCTCTTCTACCCGGCAAACACCGCATCAACCTACACGCTATTTACGCTGACTTCAGCGATGGTGTAGTAGATCGCGATCAGCTTGAACCTAAACATTTTGAAAGCTGGATGGTATGGGCTAAAGAGAACGGATTCGTACTTGATTTCAACTCATCTTCTTTCTCACACCCTCTAAGCGGTTCGCTTACACTTGCTAATCCTGATGAGAAAATTCGTCGTTTCTGGATTGAGCACACAAAACGTTGCCGCCGTATCGCTAATGAAATGGGCCGTTACCAGGGTCAGCCATGTGTTATGAACCTTTGGATTCATGACGGATCAAAAGATATCACAGTAAACCGTATGTATTACCGTCAGCTTTTGAAAGACTCTCTTGATGAGATTTTCGCTGAAGAGATGCCATACATGAAAGATTGTATCGAAGCTAAACTATTCGGTATCGGTGCTGAAAGCTATACTGTTGGTTCATATGACTTCTATCTTGGATATGGTGCTAAAAATAATAAAATCGTAACTCTTGATACTGGTCACTTCCACCTGACAGAGAGCATTGCAGATAAGATTTCTTCTCTTCTATTGTTTACTCCGGAGGTTATGCTTCACGTGAGCCGTCCTATCCGTTGGGACTCTGACCACGTTACTTTGATGAACGACGATACAATGGATCTTGCAAAAGAGATTATCCGTTGCGACGCTCTTGATAAAGTAAATATCGGTCTTGACTATTTCGACGCTTCAATCAACCGTATCGGAGCTTACGTGATCGGATCGCGCGCTACACAGAAATCATTCCTTCAGGCATTGCTTGAGCCGCTTGAGATCTTGCGTAAATATGAAGCTAACGGTCAGAACTTCGAAAGACTTGCTCTTCTTGAAGAATGTAAAGGAATGCCTTGGAACGCTGTATGGGATTACTACTGTATGACACAGGGTGTGCCTGTAGGAGAAACATTTATCGAAGACGTACAGCAGTACGAAAAAGATGTGACATCTAAACGATAATAAATATATTAGCGGAGGTTCCCGGGTAGATTGCAATATCTTATCCGGGATTCCGTTTATTATTATCTATAAGTTTAATGTTTAAAAATTTAATACTATGAATGTACTACTCGGTTTACTGATAATCGCTATCGGGAGTTTTTGTCAATCAAGTTCTTATGTGCCAATTAAAAAAATAAAAGACTGGAGCTGGGAAAGCTTCTGGCTTACACAGGGTGTTTTTGCCTGGATTATCTTCCCGTTATTGGGAGCTATGCTTGCCGTGCCGTCTGGCTCGAGCCTGTTTGATATTCTTGGCAGTGATACCGCAGCCGCGTTTTCCGCTATGGGATATGGTGTGTTGTGGGGAGTGGGGGGTCTTACCTTCGGTCTTAGTATGAGATACCTTGGCGTAGCTATGGGGCAATCTATATCGCTTGGTACGTGTGCCGGTTTCGGTACTATCCTTCCGGCTATCATGGCAGGCGAAAATCTGTTTAAAGGAGCAGGGCTAATCTTGCTTATCGGCGTTTGTCTTACTCTGATGGGTATCGCAATAATCGGATACGCGGGAAGTCTTCGCGCTCAGAATATGACCGAAGAGGAGAAAAAAGCGGCAGTAAAAGACTTCGCGCTTACAAAAGGGCTTCTTGTAGCGCTTTTAGCGGGTGTGATGAGCGCTTGTTTCAATCTTGGACTTCAGGCAGGTACGCCGTTGACTATCGACGGAGTTAATCCGCTTTATCAGTCTTTACCGGCTACAATGATGGTTACATTGGGCGGATTTATTACCAACGCAGTATATTGCTTATATCAGAATGCAAAAAACAAAACATTTTCAGATTATTCTAAATCAGATCTGATTGTAAATAATGTTATGTTTTGCGCGCTTGCCGGTGGTCTTTGGTACTCACAGTTCTTTGGCTTTGGTATTGGTAAGAGCTTCTTTGCGGAGGGTTCGGTTATGGCTCTTTTCGCATGGAGTATTCTGATGTCGCTTAATGTGATATTCAGTAATGTATGGGGCATTATTCTTGACGAGTGGAAAGGCGTGTCAAGTAAAACGATCGCTGTATTGGTGAGCGGACTTGCCGGTTTGATTTTCTCGGTAATATTCCCAAATCTATAAAACAAACAGTCGCGGATAATATATTTCGTGACGAAAAGATATATAATAAATATGAAATCAATTTTAGAAAACCGTCCGGCTCTTGCGAGAGAAGTTGAGAAAGTGGCGGAGATAGCAGGTTACCTATGGCAAAAAGGATGGGCAGAGCGTAACGGAGGCAACATCACAGTAAATATCACAGACGTAATTGATGAAGAGATTAAGGCAATGCCGGCTATAAGCGAAGTATTTCCTATCGGTAAGGCAATGCCAAACCTTAAAGGTGCTTATTTCTTTTGCAAAGGCACAAACAAACGTATGCGTGACCTTGCGCGCTGGCCGATGGAAAACGGATCTGTGATCCGTATTACTGAGGACTGTGAGCATTATGTAATTATAGCAGATAATCCTGTAAAACCTACATCTGAACTACCTGCGCACCTTTCAATGCACAATTATATGATTGAGAAAGGTAATGGTTATAAAGCGGCTATCCATACTCATCCGATAGATCTTGTAGCGATGAGCCATAATCCTAAATTCCTGGAAAAAGATGTATTGACAAACCTATTGTGGTCTATGATACCTGAGACGCGTGCGTTCTGTCCGCGTGGTATCGGCATCATTCCTTACGCGCTTCCAAGTTCTATTGAGCTTGCTGACGCTACAATCAAAGAATTGTCTGATTATGATGTTGTGCTTTGGGAGAAACACGGTGTGACAGCTGTTGGTCCGGATATTTTTGAAGCGTTTGATATGATTGACGTATTGTCTAAATCAGCGCAGATTTATATGACTGCTAAAAATATGGGATTTGAGCCAGACGGTATGTCTTCTAAAGATATGACCGAACTTAAAGAAGCTTTTAATCTGCCTAAATAATTAATAGAGAATTATGTGACCGGACGCGGCTTTTTTTAGCCTGCGCCCGGTTGCTATTCTAAAAGAAGTCTGTTATTACCTTTTGAATGTAAATACGATGAAAAAACTACCTTTATTATTGAATGTATTATTATTTTCTACCACCGCTGTGATTGCGGAGGTGAAACTGCCTTCAGTCTTATCTGATAATATGGTCTTGCAGCAGAACACCGATGTAGCTGTATGGGGCACGGCAGACCCTGATGAAGAGATTGTTGTCAAGCCATCATGGACCGATAAAGAAATACGTGTAAGAGCCGCTCACGATGGCAAATGGAAAACCTCAATAAAGACTCCAAAAGCATCGGAAGGACACTCTATTTCGATAAATGAAAAATCTATAACTAATATTTTGATTGGCGAAGTATGGTTATGCTCCGGTCAGTCAAATATGGACTTTAAACTGGCTAAAGATCCTGCCGCTAAGTGGCAGAAAGGGATTTTTACACAAGAAGAGGAACTTAAGGATACAGATTATCCTTCAATCAGACTATTTAAAATTCCGCAAAAATTATCTCCTGAGAAAGAACTTGACGACTGTGAAGGGGAATGGGTGATTGCCGACGCTAAGACGGCAGGAGATTTCTCAGCGGTAGGATTTCTTTTCGGGAGAAATATATATAAAGAGATAAAACAACCTGTAGGACTTATACAGGCATCGTGGGGTAGTACTCATGCAGAGTCATGGACAAAGCGTGATGTTATAGAAAACGATACAGTCTATAACTCAGTGCTGGAGCAGCAGGCTAAGGAGATGACCGAATATCCATCGGCTCAGGCAGAGTATAAAGTAAAACTTGCCGCTTATGAAGCAGCCGTGAAAGAGGCGGAGCAAAGAGGTGAGAAAACTCAGATGAAAAAACCTTCGGGACCAAAGAATCCGAATAATGTAAAAACCGCTTCTACGTTGTGGAACGCTATGATACATCCGGTAGTGCCTTATACGGTAAAAGGAGCAATATGGTATCAGGGAGAATCAAACTCTATACGTCATTTTACCTATACCAGGGTGATGAATAATATGATAGAGAGCTGGAGAACGGAGTTTAATAATCCTAAGATGCCTTTCTATTTTGTACAAATAGCACCTCATTATAAACAGCCGGCTGAGATAAGAGAAGCGCAATTGATGACTTTCCAACAAATAAAATATACAGGCATGGCTGTAATAACAGATGCTGGTGACTCAACGGATATACATCCGAGAAATAAAGTTATTCCGGCAGAGAGGCTTTCTCGTTGGGCCTTAAAGAATGAATACGGCAGGAAAGTAGAAGCATGCGGTCCGGTCTATAAATCAATGAAGGTGAAAGGTGATAAAGCGATACTTTCTTTTGATTATACCGCAAAAGGACTTAAAGCGGATGGTGGCGAGTTGAAAGGGTTTGAAGTGGCAGGTGATGACGGAGTGTTTTATCCTGCTTTAGCCAAGATAGACGGAAAGAGAGTGATTGTATATTCGGATAAAGTAAACTCTCCTACGGATGTGAGATACGGCTGGGGTAAGTTCTTCAGAGTTAATCTTTATAATGAAGCGGGATTGCCAGCGTCTCCTTTCCGGACAGGTAAATAATTTTAAATCAAATACAGAAAACTATAATGAAAAATATATTTTTAATACTATTTATTTTAAACTCTCTTTTTTCTTTTTCTCAGAAGACGTCTGTGAGATTTGCCGAGTCGGAGATGAAACGTTTTCCTGAGGCGTGGCAGTCGGATCACGGAAAAAGATTATATTTCGGGTATTCACAAGGAGTAGAGTGCAGCGCAATGCTTAAAATGTGGAAAGCGACAGGAGAAAAGAAATATTTCGATTATGTAGAGAACTGGTGCGATACAATAATAAACGACAACGGAGATATTCATTTATATAAGGTTGAAACCTATAATATAGATTATATCAATCCGGGTAAAGTCCTTTTTGACGTTTACGAACAAACAGGTAAGGAGAAATATAAAAAGGCTATGGATTTGCTTGTACGACAGATGAAAAATCATCCGCGTACTACAGAGGGTGCATTCTGGCATAAGCTAATTTATCAACACCAGATATGGCTTGACGGATTATATATGGGAGCGCCTTTCCTTGCGCAATATGGAGCTGCATTTAATGAGCCTGAATGGATTGATACGGCAGTCAATCAGTTTCTGATATGCGCTAAGCATACTTATGATGAGAAAACGGGGCTTTATTATCACGCATGGGATGAGAGCCGTAATCAGAAATGGGCAGATAAAGAGACCGGGAAATCACCAAATTTCTGGGGGCGAAGCATAGGCTGGTGGTATATGGCACTTGTGGATGTTCTTGATTTTGTACCTGAAACTCACCCCGACAGATCTAAACTTATAGATATGATTAAGGGACTTGCTACAACTATCCCTAAATATCAGAAAGACGGATTATGGTATCAGGTTATGGATCAGCAGCAGAGAGATGGCAATTATGCTGAGGCGTCAGTGACTTCGATGTTTATGTATGCTACGGCAAAAGCTGTAAATAAAGGATATTTACCTAAAAAAGAACTGAAAACAGCAGAAAACGCGTATAAGGGATTGATGAAGCACCTTATGGTGACTAATCAGGATAATACGCTTACGCTCACTAAGTGCTGCGCAGTGTCGGGTCTGGGTGGAAATCCTTATCGTGACGGTAGTTTTGAATATTACGTGAATGAAAGAATACGTGATAATGATGCTAAAGCTACGGGTCCCTTTATTATGGGTTGTCTTGAGCTGAACAGATAATAACGTTAAACTTAAATATATGATGAAAAAACGAGATTGTACTTTATTACTTTCTTTGATGATTGCAGGGGCTGCATTCTCTCAAAAGACTGAAAAGATGTATCTGTCGGGCACAGGGCTTGGTGATACAAAAAACTGGGCATTTTATTGTTCCGGAGGTCAGAACAGCAATAAGTGGGATTCTATTGCGGTACCGTCTCAATGGGAGCTTGAAGGGTTTGGCGAATATACTTACGGCAGATGGTATAAAGTGCCGGGAGGAAAACCAAGCACGGAGACCGGTGATTATAAAACAACATTTAAAGTGCCTTCAGACTGGAAAGATAAACAAGTAAGAATTGTATTTGAAGGAGTTATGACTGACGCTACGGTTAAGGTGAACGGAAAGTCTGCCGGAGATATGCATCAGGGTGCTTTTTATGAATTCGGATATGATATAACTGATAAGCTTATACCGGGAAAGGAAAATATTCTTGAAGTTCATGTAGCTAAACACTCCGCGAATAATAGCATAAACGCTTCAGAACGTAAAGCGGACTGGTGGACATTCGGTGGTATCTACCGTCCTGTATATCTTACCGCCAAACCTAAATATAATATATCAAACATAGCTGTCAATCCTAAAGCAGACGGATCTTTCTCTGCTGAGGTATTTACATCAGATATTCCGGCTAATTATAAGCTTGAAGCATTTATTGAGCCATTGACAGGAAAAGGTAAGTTTAAATCAAAGACGTTTGATCTCGGAAAAGGTACTAAACATACGGTATCTACATCATGGGATAAGGTTGAAGCATGGACTCCTGAGACTCCTAATCTTTATGTTTTGACACTAAACCTAAAGAACAGCAAAAACAAGACTGTACATACACATACAGAGAGAATCGGGTTTAGAACATTTGAATTCAGAAGAAAAGACGGTTTCTATCTGAATGGCACTAAGGTTGTGATGAAAGGTATTAATCGTCACTCGTTTCATCCTGACGGCGGTCGTACTACAAATAAAGATATTAGTATTCAGGATGCTAAGCTAATTAAAGAAATGAATATGAATGCTGTGAGATTTCATTATCCGGCAGATAAACATTTCATTGATGTGTGTGATTCATTAGGTCTTTTTGTCCTTGATGAATTATGCGGTTGGCAAAACGGATATGATAAAAACGTAGCGCCAAAACTTCTTACAGAATTAATCACTAGAGACGTTAACCATCCGTCAATTGTTATCTGGGATAATGGAAATGAAGGAGGATGGAGTACATCCGTAGATAGTTTGTTTTATGAACTTGATCCTCAGAAACGTCAGGTAGTACATCCATGGGCTGATTATAATGGGGTAGATACACATCATTATCCTGCTTTTCAGACAGGTATAGCCCGTCTTACTAATGGGTATAATGTGTTTTTACCAACTGAATTTATGCATGGTATGTATGATCAGGGACACGGTGCAGGTCTTGAAGACTTCTGGGCTCATTATACTTCTCATCCGCTTTTCGCAGGTGGTTTTATGTGGGATTTTTCAGATAATGCCGTAAAAAGAAGCGATAAAGGAGGAATTCTTGATTCTGACGGCAGCAACGGTACAGATGGTATCTTAGGACCTTATCGCGAGAAAGAGGGTAGTTACTATACTGTGCGTGATGTATGGGCTCCTATTCAGTTTGACAACGTATATATCACACCTTCATTCAACGGAGTATTCTCTATCACAAATAACTATCTGTTTACGTCTCTTAATCAGTGTCGTATGGAGTATTCACTTCGTAAAGCCACACTGCCGAAGATGAAAGATGACAAACCGGTAGCTGAAGAGTCTAAAAACGGTAATATCAATAATATGGCACAGCAATTTAAGGGTCGTGAGATCAAATTGCCTGCGATAGCTCCTGGCGATAAAGGTAAAATCAAGCTTGATTTGCCTTACAATTTCAGAGAATACGATATCCTTGAGGTGACGGCTTATAATCCGGACGGAAGTTCTATGTGTACATGGACATGGCCAATAAAATATGCAGCTGAATTTAAATCAGAGCAGCTTGCTAAAGATACTAATAGGTATCCGGCCCGTACTGAAAGTAATTTTATTGAGACGGCAAGCAGTGTTGTTCTTTCAGCAAATGGTGTGGATGTTACTTTCGATAAGACAGATGGTATGCTTAAGACGGTTTATGTAAATAAACAACTTATATCATTTGGTAATGGTCCGATCCCGGTAGGCATGAACTGCAAATTTAAAGAGTATAGTGTGCGTAAAGCAGATGACTGTGTTTATTTTGTAGCTAAGTATCTTGGAGGATTAGACTCTGTAGTATGGAAAATGAATCCAACGGGAGTTCTTGATATGGATGCGCTTATGCTTAACAGAGCATCGGGAGGTAGTGGTTTTGATGACTCGTTTATACAGGAGAATATCACAAACTTCGGTCTTTCATTCTCTTATCCTGAAGAGAAAGTTTCTGCAGTGCGTTGGTTTGGTAAAGGTCCTTATCGAGTGTGGAAAAATAGACAACGAGGTTATAACTATGGTATTTGGGAGAAAGAATACAATAATGTTGTAACAGGAGAGAGTTTTGAGAATTTACAGTATCCTGAGTTTCAGGGATATCATGCCAATATGTATTGGATGACTCTTCTTGGAAATGAGGGTTCGTTTAATGTGCTTTCTGAGAGTGACGGTTTATTCTTCCGTTTGTTTACTCCGGCTGAGCCAAAGAATAAACTAATGAATGATCGTATTTTCCCTGAGTTCCCTCAAGGTGATATTTCTTTCCTATATGAAATACCGGGTATGAGGTGTTTTAAACCAATACATCAGCATGGGCCTAAAAGTCAGCCCGGAATGATACGTATTAAAAGTGGTGATGAAGGTATAAGGATGAAGTTGACATTTGAATTCTAATTCTAATATCGTATTATATGGAAGGTCAGAACAGAAATAATAAATCTGTTCTGACCTTTTTTTTATAAAAAAATCAAGTTAGAAATAGTATAAATAATAAAACTTAAGATCGGAAGAGCGTCGTGTAGGGAAAGGGTGTACGTCCTGGTGTAGATCTCG
>CAMTOT010000069.1 GCA_947074165.1 uncultured Bacteroidales bacterium | reverse complement strand
TCACACCGGTAATAAGTTTTGAAATCGAGGCTACTCGAAATATATTGTTTACGTTAGTAGGTATACTGTCTTCTTTGCTTGCAAAGCCATAGCCTTTACAATATATAAGAGAATCATTTCTGCTTACAGCTACTGATGCACCTACAAGTTCCCATTGTCTTATAAATCTCTCTATACGTTTATCAAAGCGTTTAGATTCGGTATAATCGAAATCTGAATTTGTATATTGGCAGTTAAGAGGAATAACTCTTGTTTCCGGGATAACTGCATTGTCTTTATTTGTTTTTTTTATGCAAGAAAATAGCAGAAAAGCAGAAGCGATAGTCAGACAGATTAAATTAATTTTAGGCATGATGTATTTGAAATTTCTGCCTAAAATTAAAAAAAAATAGGGTTAGGACAATGAAAACAGGAACTCAAGACCACCGTCAGGCTTGTTTTTTACCATAATTTCACCTTTGTGAAATAAGACAGCATTCTTTACAATAGCCAATCCGAGTCCTGTTCCTCCCAATTTCCGTGAACGTCCTTTATCTACTCTGTAAAACCGCTCAAAAATCCGGTTGAGATGTTGGTCTTCTATGCCGCAACCGTTGTCACTAAAGCTGAAATATAGTGCATTTTTATCTTGACGATAACAATTTACTATAATGCTCTTGCCGTCGCCTGCGTAAGCGATAGCATTGTCAAGAAGATTTCTGAAAATAGAATATACTAGCATAGGATTGCCCTTGTACATAATATTATCCGGCATTCGAATCTCGAAATTCATCTTTTTCTCATTCAAAAGTTCTTCTGAGTCTTCAAAAATTTCTTCAACAAGATTTCTGATGTTTATATCTTCTGTCGTAAAGTTCTCACCTGCTTCATCAATTCTGTTAAGTACAGATATGTCTTTTAGTAGATCAGATAATCTATTGGTCTGTGCATAGCATCTCTCAATAAACTGATGCATCTGATCCTGAGATACATTTTTATTCCCGAGTATTGTTTCAAGATACCCTTTAATACTGCTCACCGGAGTTTTCAATTCGTGGGCTACATTTTGTGTAAGCTGCTTTTTTAATCTGGTCTCTTCCTGTTGCTGGGTTACATTATTAATAGATATCTCAAATGATTTATCCTGAAAGATGATACATTCAATATGAAAAGTCTTTCCGTTTTTATTTATTGTTATTGATTCGCTCCAATACTCAGAGTTATTTATAGTCTCAGAACCTCTTTGATGGATTGAAAGAAAATAATTTATGCGTGAAAGTTCATCAATATGAAAAATCCCTTCAGGTGAATTAAGCCCTTTGTCAGATATTAGATTAATATATTGTATAAATAATGTATTAGTGAAAATACATCGTCTGTCTTTATCAAATTCAGCAAGTCCCTCTTTTGATATCTGAAGATGTTTAAGTAGCTTTTCCTTTTCCAGAGACAGATACTGTTTGGTCTGATTTAACTTTGTATAAAGTTTAATGATATGGCTTGATATCTCTCCCAAATCATTATTCGGCAATTTAATATCAAGATCTTTAAGCTCATCCATCTCTGCTTTTTTAGAAAATTCTCTCAGTGATGATATTGCATTGCCAAGTCTGAAACTAAAATAGAAGATCATTCCAATAAAAAGAGCCCCCATAGCCACAAAAAAGAAGATTACACTCTTATCTACAGATAGATACAGCTTCGTGCCAATATTATAAGGTATGGCGCTTCTTATTATATAGTTGTCTGATTTTTTTGCAGAATAGAAAAACGGTTCTTCAAGTGTGTTAGAATATCTTACTGTATAACCTTCTCCTTTTATAAGGGCATCCAAAACTTCTGGTCTGTCGGTATGATTATTGAATATACTGTTTTCGCCGCTACGATTATCCAGAATAACATTGCCGTAAAGATCCATTACAGTGACGCGAAGATCATAATCAGTAAGAGACTCGGTTATTGCATCGAGGTCTGTATTCGCAGGTCCTTTTTGCTCTACATTATTAAGTATTGAGTAATTGTATGTTTGTAAAATGCTGTTTAATAACTCTTTTCTGAATAACATCTCTCTGTTATACTGATACAGAAAGGCCGTAGACATAAATATTGAAAAAATGCCGACTCCAAAAAAGAATAAGCTTCTGTGAAATGATACTTTTGAGTGTTTAAAAACGTGGCTCATTAATAATGTGATTATATATTTTCGAAACAATAGCCGTAACCAAGTCGTGTTATGATGTTTTTACCATAATCTCCGATTTTTTTACGAAGTCTGGTGATATTAACGTCTATGGTGCGGTCGAGCACATATACCTCGTCTGTCCATATGCGAGATAAGATCTCTTCGCGCGAGAAGACCTGACCTATATTGCCAAGTAAAAGCTTTAGTATTTCAAACTCTTTTTTTGTGAGCGCTATCTCTACGTTGTCAATCATAGTCTTCTTTTTGTTCATATCGATAGATAACGATTTATAGCTGATAATCTCATTTTTCAGACCTTCATCTTTTTTCGTACGTCTCAAAAGAGCTTTTACCCTTACCAATACTTCTCTGATAGAATAGGGTTTAGATATATAATCGTCTGCACCGATATTAAATCCGTGTATCTTATCATTTTCCGTATCCTTAGCTGTCAGAAAAATAATAGGTGTATTTTTCAGCTCTGGATTCTTTTTTACCATCTGTGCCATCTTATATCCCGAGATTTCACCCATCATCACATCAAGCATAAGAAGATCATACTGATTAAGGTTCATCTTAAGAGCGTCCTCTGCACAAAGCGCAGTATCGACTTCATATCCGTCAGATTCAAGATTGAATTTAAGAATCTCACACAAATCTTCTTCGTCGTCAACAACTAAAATCTTGTTCATAATTATTTATTTGATGTTTATATTGCAAATTAAATAGTTTCTTGTTACGAAATTGTGTAATACATAATACAAATATAAGTCAAAGGGATTACAAAACTGTTACAGGGTGTTTCGTCGTTTTATTTAATAGCCAAAATTTACTATATTTGCACCGATCAGAAAAATCAGTATAAAATTTATAATGAAAAATATACGTAATTTTTGTATAATAGCTCACATTGACCACGGTAAAAGTACTTTGGCAGATAGATTGTTGGAGTTTACTAATACAGTGGGTAGCAGGGAGATGCAAAACCAGGTTCTTGATAATATGGACCTTGAGAGGGAGAGAGGCATAACTATAAAAAGCCATGCTATCCAGATGGAATATGAGTATAAAGGGGAAAAATTTGTGTTGAATCTTATTGACACCCCGGGACACGTTGACTTTTCTTATGAAGTGTCACGCTCTATTGCTGCCTGTGAAGGTGCTCTTCTTATTGTTGATGGAACTCAGGGCATACAGGCTCAGACTATCTCTAACCTTTATATGGCAATAGAACATGATTTGGAGATTATTCCTATTGTTAATAAATGTGACTTGGAAAGTGCTATGCCCGAAGAGGTAGAGGATCAGATTATAGAACTGCTTGGATGTAAACATGAGGATATTATCAGAGCCAGCGGGAAGACAGGTCTTGGTATAGATCAGATTCTGGAACGTATTGTTGAGAAAGTTCCTGCTCCGAAAGGAGACACTGAAGCTCCACTACAGGCTCTTATTTTTGACTCTGTTTTCAATTCATATCGTGGTATTATCGCTTATTTCAAAATAGTAAACGGTGTGCTTCGTTCCGGTGATAAAGTAAAGTTTGTAGCTACCGGAAAAGAGTATGAAGCAGATGAAATAGGTGTGCTTAAACTTGATATGGTGCCTCGTAAAGAGCTACGCACTGGCGATGTGGGTTACATTATTTCCGGTATAAAAACATCAAAAGAAGTAAAAGTGGGGGATACCATTACCCATCAGCTTCGTCCATGCGAATCAAGCATTGACGGATTTGAGGAGGTGAAGCCTATGGTATTTGCCGGTATTTATCCTATCGACAGTGAAGATTTCGAAAATCTTAGAGCTTCATTAGAGAAATTACAGCTTAATGACGCCTCTTTGACATTCCAACCGGAATCTTCTCTTGCGCTTGGCTTCGGTTTCCGATGTGGATTCCTTGGACTTCTTCACATGGAGATTATACAGGAGCGTCTTGATCGTGAGTTTGACATGGATGTTATCACTACAGTTCCCAATGTATCTTATAAGGTATATGACAAGAAGGGTGAAATGACTGAAGTGCATAATCCGGCAGGTCTGCCCGAACCGACATTAATTGATCATATCGAGGAGCCGTATATACGAGCATCTGTTATCACTACAACAAATTATATAGGACCGATAATGTCTCTTTGTCTTGGAAAACGAGGTGAGCTTATCAAACAGGAATATATTTCAGGTGATCGCGTAGAGATATTTTATGATATACCTCTTGGTGAGATTGTAATTGACTTTTATGATAAACTGAAGAGTATATCAAAAGGGTACGCTTCTTTCGATTATTATATAAGTGATTTCCGTCCTTCCAAGCTTGCAAAATTAGATATACTTCTTAACGGAGAGCCTGTGGATGCGCTTTCAAGTTTGACTCACGTAGATAATGCTGTTACATTAGGACGTCGTATGTGTGAGAAACTTAAAGAGCTTATTCCAAGACAGCAATTTGATATTGCCATTCAGGCTGCCATTGGCGCAAAGATTATAGCTCGAGAGACTATCAAAGCTGTTCGTAAGGATGTTACTGCGAAATGTTACGGTGGTGATATCAGCCGTAAGCGTAAACTTCTTGAGAAACAGAAAAAAGGAAAGAAAAGAATGAAACAGATTGGTTCTGTAGAGGTTCCTCAGAAAGCTTTCCTTGCTGTGTTAAAGCTTGATTAAAATAGTCTGGAAACAGATTTGATTAATATAAAATTAATTCAAAAAATAAAAAAAATGAGAAAAGCATAAGCTTCTCTCATTTTTTTTTGCATATTTGTGCAACCGATTATACAGTCTTTAAATGTATTAAAAAGGTTTGTTATTTTATGTATATGATATCACGTTAAGTAAGAAAGACTATTATTTATTAAACATAATACAGGAATTATTTACCCGCGACTTCCAAGACAATATTATTGCCCACCTTGTCCGAGCTAAATTATTATTCACATTAATTACAAGTTAATTAAAATGAGCGATCTATTGTACAGTTTTAAGAGTATGTTGCGCAGCTACGTGAACGCAAGTTTTATCCTTATTTTTGTTACTGTATTAGCTCTTGTATGCGCCAATTCGCCTATAAGAGATTTTTACTTTTCATTATGGGATACCCCCGTGGCACTGAAGATTGGAGACTTTAATCTGTTTGGACACGCCGGACATGACATGTCATTGATGCTTTTTATCAATGATTTTTTAATGGCAATTTTCTTTTTCTCAGTCGGACTTGAGATTAAAAGAGAAATTTTGGTAGGAGAATTATCATCAATGAAAAAAGCATTATTGCCTATTATCGGTGCAATTGGCGGGATGATAGTACCGGTATTGATGTTTTTCATATTTACACATGAGGGATTAGGGGCTAAAGGTATGGCTATACCAATGGCTACGGATATAGCATTTTCTCTTGGTGTGTTATCGATGTTTGGAAAGAGGGTTCCTGTTGGGCTTAAGATATTTTTGGCAGCTCTTGCCGTAGCCGACGACCTTGGTGGTATCATTGTTATAGCATTGTTCTATAGCGGTCATTTACAGGCTACTTATCTATTATATGCATTCGGAATTGTAGCTCTTTTGCTTATTGGCGCTAAATTCGGAATACGCTCAAAATTATTCTATTGTTCTTTGGGCATCATTGTATGGTATCTTTTCCTTAATTCTGGTATTCATGCTACTATAGCAGGTGTTATCGTCGCTTTTTGTGTACCTGCACGTCCTAAGACAACATCTCGCAGATATATTGAGAGAATCAGGGATAATATCGCTAAATTCCCGAAAACAGATGAATCAAAAGGCGAAATACATATTCTTACCAACGAGCAGATTGCTTTGTTGAAAAGTGTAGAATCAGCTTCCGATCACGTGATAAGTCCATTGCAGGATCTTGAAGATACATTACACCCACTTATCGCCAACTATATAATACCTTTGTTTGCATTTGCAAACGCCGGAATTGACTTTGCCGGCATGAGTATTATGTCTATGTTTAGTGGAGTAGGGCTATCAGTGCTTGCGGGACTTGCAGTAGGTAAACTTGTAGGAATTCTTCTTTTCTCCTGGCTTGCTATCAAGTTTGGTATTGTGTCAATGCCGACAGGTTCTAACTGGAAGATGTTTTCAGGTGTTGCTATGCTTGGCGGTATTGGTTTTACAGTATCAATGTTTATAGCAAATCTTTCTTTCGCCGGACATGGTCCTGAAGGTTTAGCATTGCTTAACCAGGCAAAACTTGGTATACTTGCCGGCTCTGTTTTTGCAGGCGTAGCTGGTTATCTTATTCTGCAAAGAACATTACCTAAAGAGGTCGTAGAGCATAAAATGGCTGTAGGTCATGCATAAGAAATAAATTCGGAAAATAAGTATTATAATTTGTGAACAGGAAATCAGGATTAAGCTCTGATTTCCTGTTTTTTTGTAAGAATTATTATTTAAATTTGTGATTGAAATTAATAATTTGTATCCAATATATTTATCCGAAAGGTACGTTTCATAAAGTATGAAAAATATAGAGAAGATAACCGAGACAGAATACATACTGAATAAAAAAAAATATAGTGAGGTCTGTTTTGGTGAAATGAACATAAAGCAAGGTCGCGCACTGGTCGGAGTTACTGATAATAAACTATGCGCATTATATCTTATAGAGGAGGATCCCATTTCAGCTTTATCAAAAGTTCTGCAAAGACAATGGAAGTATTCCACAGTTGTAGAAAACCAGCAATTGATAGACTCACTTAGCGAAAAACTGAATAATTTTGATTTTACAAGAGAGAACGGTTTGTCTTTGCTTTTAAAAGGTACCCCTTTTCAGACGGAAGTCTGGGAAAATCTTATAAACATCCCATCAGGAGAAACCAGAAGTTATCAGGATCTGGCCGATTTAATACCAGAGTCTAGTGCAAGGGCCGTTGGTGGGGCAGTAGCAAGAAATGAAATCTCGGTCATACTACCTTGTCACAGGGTGATACATAATAATGGTGATATTGGCAATTATCGCTGGGGCAGAAAGTGCAAAGCTCGCATCATCAGATTAGAAAAGGGTGATTATAACGAAGGCTTCTTTCCTGAGTTTTAATATTCACGTGTAGTATAAAACAGATCCGGCTATTAATTAAAGCATATATAATAACTATATGTACTATTTAATTAATAGCCGAATCTGTTTTATTGATCTGGAAATATTTTAATTTCTGGAAATATCAGATAAACAGCATACCCTTCGCCACTGCATCACTTGTATTTTTATCTTTAAGTGTTTCTACTATCTTAAATCCGAATGCGCTTGCTGCAGCCGGCCCTTTTCCTGTAATTATATTCCCATCCTCTACAGCATAGTCTGTACATAGTATAGCACCCTTCAGGTGAGATTCAAATCCGGGATAACACGTAGCTTTTTTATTTTCAAGAAGACCAAGTTCTCCAAATACCATAGGAGCCGCGCAAATTGCAGCTATATATTTACCCTCTTTGTCATATTTTACTATCAGATCTTTCAGAGGCTTATGCTCATTCAGATTAGTGCTTCCCGGCATTCCTCCAGGGAGTATAAGCATCCTGCCAAGAGAGAAGTCTGTCTCACTAAACATTTTGTCTGCTTTTAATGTGATATTGTGTGCTCCGGTAACATATATGTTATCACTGATAGAAACAACAGTAATCTCAATACCCGCGCGTCTTATTATATCTATAACTGTAACAGCTTCTGTCTCTTCAAACCCTGTTGCTAAAAAAATATAGACCATATTATATATACTTTAATTGGTGAATAATTTAATCCTTGTATGTCGATACAGTGACAGACTCAAGTCCTTTTATATTGTGTAATTGAGTAGTCTTGATTGGTATCACGAACCAAAATTCAGAACCTATACCAACAGACGACTTTACGCCAATCTGACCGCCAAATCTTTCTATAATGGTTTTTGATATCGACAGACCTAATCCTGTACCTTGCTTAAAGGTATCTAATTTTACGAAACGATCAAATATGGCCCGGGATTTTTCTTCCGGGATGCCCGGTCCGGTATCTTTACAATAGAAGAATATAGATTCATTAGATTCTCTTGATATTCTAAAACCAATAGAAATTGAGCCGCTGTGTGTATATTTAGCCGCATTATTTATTAAATTCATCATAACCTGAGTCAATCTGTTTTTATCGGTATAGAGATGTATATCGTCAGTCTGCTCAGAGATATATACTTTAACGCCTGGGTTTAACAACTTCATTCTGGCATTCTGCAATATCTCATTTATCCAGGTGCTGAGGTTTACAGACGAAAATACGAAATCAATCTTTCCGGTTTCTATCTTAGAGATATCAAGAATATCGTTTATGAGTTGTAGCAAAAGTTCGTTGTTGGATTTAATTATTTCGCGAAACTGTTTGGCGTCCTTTTTATTTTCCTCACTTACCAATTCAGACATTATCTCAGAGAATCCTACAATAGCGTTAAGAGGAGTCCTTATTTCGTGACTCATGTTTGCTAAAAATGCACTTTTTAGCAAATCACTCTCTTCAGCGTGTTCTTTAGCTACAAGAAGCTCCGCCTCCTTCTCTTTTCTTAATCTATTCTCTTTTCTTAGTTCATTATTTGAGCGCCTTATCTTAAAAAGGAGTATAAGAATCACTGCTATTATGAATAGAAGAGACATAATAGATAGAGGAATAATAAGTCTGATAATATCATTAAAGATAGAATCTTCAGCTATATTAACCAGTAAATAACCTTTACTGTATGTCGGTATAGATAAATTAATGATTTTGTATTCTAATAGTTTTTCAATAATTATAAGATCGTACATTGTTCTACATAAGGCCAAATTAAACAACTTAAATTGATGTAAAACAGTGACTTTGTAAAATTATTGCATACTATTTTACACTTACATAAATTTACTGCAATTTAATAAAAATATATTATTTAAATGTCCGATATTAAAATAATATTAAATATCGTCTTTTGGCTTAGGTTTTAGTTCATCTGAAAGCTCTCCGCTAAGATAATTTAGATAAGGAAAAATACTATCTTTCTTTTTATCAACTCCGAACTCTATATTGTCCATTGCGGTAATTCTCTTTTCAAACGATTCTACCTCTTTCTCAAGATATTTTGAATAGGATATATCATCAAAATAAGATGAAAATATATCTTTAATATTCTTTCCGAATATATCTTTAGGCTTTAAGTCGATGTTGTTTGTAAACAACTTTTTCTCAGCTATAAACTCGCTTTTATCTATACCTACCGGTTTGCTCCATCTGTGAATGAATCTCAATTTCCAGTATCCGTCCCATGGAATATTAACAAGGTAGAAAGCTTTTGTTCTCTTTATTATCTCCAAGTTACTGTTATACTGCTGTTCGTTTATATATTTCTTTTCATATATAAAATCATTAAAGAATACTGATCCCCATAACACAGACCCTGCATATTCATATGTGTCAAGATATTCGAGGTCCATTATCTCGGCAATAAAAGATCTGAATGTCTCTATCTCAAATAAAAGCTTATCAGGATACTTATCAGTAAATTTTCTTGTCAGATAGTCAGTGATAGAGTCAATAATATCTTCAGATGTAATCTCACTTACATTATTAAGTATAAGATAACAAATAAAAGCTTCTCTTATCTCTATTAACTTATTGTCGTTTATATCCGGTGTCACTGATACGATAAATGATTCTAATACTTCTTTCTCATCATTATCAAGAGTTGTAGCGCTGGTTATCGTTTTAAGAGCTATTTTACTCATAGCATCTACCTGCCCGTATGCGCTAAACATATTAAGAAGATGCACGAATAAAAGAAAATCCTGCTCAGGATATTCTGATAGCTCGTACATTAAAAGCTCAGCGTTGTTGTAGTTGCCTTTATATAAATAATAGTCAATGAGATTCGGAAGAAGTATATATACAGAATCTTTATAAAGGTCTGGATGAAATTTTGATAAGACCCCTATTAATTCTTCAACCTTTCTGAATTCCTTTTCTTCAAATAAAGCATCAACCAATAGTTCTACAGATGTAGCGACATCGTAATTTTCAGTTATATCTGATGGGATTTTTGTGCTGAACATTCCTAAAGCGATGTCATACAGATCTATTGGGTTAAGATTATCATCGTTGTCAAAAATAATTTCTGCTTTCATATTGATTATTATATCGTTTCTATAGCTGTATAACAACATGAAACATCTTTTAGTTTTACTCCGGAATAGAAATTTCATCTTTATACGTTCAATATTATAAGCTATTTAGAGAAAGTCAATACTATTAGTTGGGAGGTTTCTGGAAAAAGTTTTGGATATGCCGTATTTATGCGTTGAGTCAAACTTTTTATATATAAATGATGTTTTAATATAAACTAAAGTGAGTTATTCATGACTACATTCTATGGCTTGGTTACCTATCGGGAGGGAATAAATGCAAAAGACAGGGTAATAAAAAAAGCGAAACAAATTATTGTTTCGCTTTAGTGGGCGGAAGGTAGGAGATTCGAACTCCTGGTACCCTTACGAGTACGTCAGTTTAGCA
>CAMTOT010000068.1 GCA_947074165.1 uncultured Bacteroidales bacterium | reverse complement strand
GCTGTTAAGAGCAAAAACGAACTTATCGCAGATGTTATCGCATTGTTGCAATCGCCTGCTAAAAACGTTATCTCTGCTCTTCAAAGCGGTGGAAACACAATCCATGGAGTTCTACAGACTCTATCAGAAAAATAATTTATATATAACAACTTAGTAAAATAACAAATTAAATATATACTAAAATGGCAGATTTGAAAGCTTTAGCTGAACAACTAGTAAACTTGACTGTAAAGGAAGTAAACGAACTTGCTCAAATTTTGAAAGACGAATACGGTATTGAACCTGCTGCTGCAGCTGTTGCTGTTGCTGCTGCTCCTGCAGCTGCTGCTGAAGAAGAAAAAACATCTTTCGATGTTATTCTTAAAGCTGCTGGCGCTAACAAACTAGCTATCGTTAAACTTGTAAAAGAACTAACAGGTCTTGGTTTGAAAGAAGCTAAAGATATGGTAGACGGCGCTCCTTCAGCACTTAAAGAAGGTGTTGATAAAGCAGAAGCAGAAGCTCTTAAAAAACAACTTGAAGAAGCTGGAGCTGAAGTTGAACTTAAATAATATTGCCTGATTATCAGGTATTTTGGTTAAGAATCCTCGTCAATGAGGGTTCTTAACCTTTTTGCGTATATAAAAAAAATAAGTTCAATTTTTCAATATTATTGGTAAATGTCTTCAAATATTGCTAAACAACGGGTAAATTTTGCTTCAATCAAGAATCCTCTACAATATCCGGATTTTCTTGAAGTACAATTGAAGTCATTTCAGGACTTTCTGCAACTGGATACTCCTCCTGAAAAAAGAAAAAATGAGGGCTTGTACAAAGTATTTGCCGAGAACTTCCCAATCGCGGATACTCGCAATAACTTCGTATTAGAGTTCCTTGATTATTATATCGATCCGCCACGTTATACGATCGATGAATGTCTTGAAAGAGGTTTAACTTATAGCGTACCGCTAAAAGCTAAATTAAAATTATATTGTACAGACCCGGACCACGAGGATTTTGATACCGTGATTCAGGATGTATATCTTGGTCCGATTCCATACATGACGGAAAAAGGAACCTTCGTTATCAACGGAGCTGAACGTGTAGTTGTATCACAGCTTCACCGTTCTCCAGGTGTCTTTTTCGGTCAGAGTGTACACGCAAACGGTACAAAACTATATTCGGCACGTATCATCCCGTTCAAAGGATCATGGATTGAATTTGCTACGGATATCAATAACGTGATGTACGCGTATATTGACCGTAAGAAAAAGTTACCTGTAACAACTCTTCTACGCGCGATCGGATTCGAAAGCGACCGTGATATTCTTGAAATATTCGGACTTGCGGAAGAGATGAAAGCAACAAAGACGAACCTAAAGAAAGCAGTTGGTCGTAAACTTGCGGCGCGTGTGCTTAAGATATGGGTTGAAGATTTTGTTGACGAGGATACCGGTGAGGTTGTATCTATCGAGCGTAATGAAGTAATCATAGATCGTGAGACTGTACTTGATGATGCTCATATTGATGAGATCCTTGAGGCGGGCGTTCAGTCTATCCTTCTTCATCGTGAAGATACAAATCTTTCTGATTTCGCTATTATCTATAATACGTTGCAGAAAGACCCTTCAAACTCTGAAAAAGAGGCGGTACTATATATATACAGACAGCTTCGTAACGCTGAGCCTGCAGATGATGCGTCGGCGAGAGAGGTTATCACAAACTTATTCTTCTCTGAGAAGAGATATGATTTGGGTGAGGTAGGTCGCTACCGTATCAACAGAAAGTTGAACCTGACAACTCCTGCAGATGTTAAGGTTTTGACAAAAGAAGATATCATCGAGATCATTAAATATCTAATTGAGCTAATCAACTCAAAAACTATCGTAGATGATATTGACCACTTGTCAAACCGTCGTGTACGTACAGTTGGAGAGCAGCTTTATAACCAGTTTGGTGTTGGTCTTGCACGTATGGCTCGTACTATTCGTGAAAGAATGAACGTAAGAGACAATGAGGTGTTTACACCAATTGACCTTATCAATGCTAAAACTATTTCATCTGTGATCAATTCATTCTTCGGAACGAATGCTCTATCACAGTTTATGGACCAGACTAACCCGCTTGCTGAGATTACTCACAAACGTCGTATGTCTGCCCTGGGGCCTGGTGGTCTTTCAAGAGAGCGCGCAGGTTTCGAGGTTCGTGACGTTCACTTTACTCACTACGGTCGTCTTTGTCCGATTGAAACACCGGAAGGTCCGAACATCGGTTTGATTTCGTCTCTATGTGTATACGCTAAGATTAATGATCTTGGATTTATCGAGACTCCGTATCGTATGGTTAAGGATGGTAAGGTTGATTTGTCGCAAGACGGTATCACTTATCTGACTGCTGAGATTGAAGAGGGACAAATTATCGCACAGGGTAATGCTCCGCTAAACGAAGATGGTACGTTTATCCGTACGCGCGTAAAAGCACGTCTTGAGGCAGACTTCCCGGTAGTTGCTCCGACAGAAGTTAATCTAATGGATGTATCTCCGACGCAGATCGCTTCTATCGCGGCTTCTTTGATTCCTTTCCTTGAGCATGATGATGCCAACCGTGCGTTGATGGGATCGAACATGATGCGCCAGGCAGTTCCATTGTTGAAAACAGAAGCTCCTATTGTTGGTACTGGTATTGAGGCTCAGCTTATGCAGGACTCACGTACTCAGATTACAGCAGAGGGATCGGGTGTTATTGAGTTTGTTGATGCTACGATTATTCGTATCAGATATGACAGAACAGAAGATGAAGAGTTTACAAGCTTTGAAGATTCTGTGAAAGAATATATTTTACCTAAGTTCAGAAAAACTAACCAGAGTACTACTATGGACCTTCGTCCGATCTGTAAAAAAGGACAGATTGTAACAGAAGGAGATATTCTGACTGAAGGTTATTCATCTGCCGGCGGTGAGCTTGCGATTGGTAAAAACCTTAAAGTGGCATACATGCCTTGGAAAGGTTATAACTATGAGGATGCTATCGTGCTTAACGAACGTGTAGTTCGTGAAGATGTTCTTACATCTGTTCACGTTGATGAGTACTCTCTTGAGGTACGTGAAACGAAACGTGGTATGGAGGAACTTACTTCCGATATTCCAAACGTTTCAGAAGACGCTACTAAAGATCTTGATGAAAGAGGTATTGTACGTGTAGGTGCTTTGATTAATCCGGGAGATATTATGATCGGTAAGATTACACCGAAAGGTGAGTCTGATCCTTCTCCTGAAGAGAAACTTCTTCGCGCTATCTTCGGTGATAAAGCCGGTGATGTGAAAGATGCTTCTCTTAAGGCTACTCCTTCACTACGTGGTGTTGTAATAGGCACTAACTTGTTCTCAAGAGCAGTTAAGAAACGTAAATCTAAACTTAGTGAGAAAGCTATTCTTCCTAAGCTGGATGAAGAGTATGATGAAAAACTTGCTAAGCTGAAAAATCTGCTTATCGAAAAACTTCTTACGCTTACTAAAGAAGAGGTATCTTCCGGAGTGAAAGATTATATCGGTGCAGAGCTTATAGCTAAGGGAGCTAAGTTTAATGAGAAAACTCTTAGTGAAATTGATTATTCTGCAATAGAGGTAAGTAACTGGACGAGCGATGATCGTAAAAACCAGCTTATCCGTGCTACGATAATGAATTATCTTAGAAAGCATAAAGAGATTGACGCTGAGCTGCGCCGTAAGAAGTTTGATATTTCTATTGGTGATGAGCTGCCAGCAGGTATCATTCAGCTTGCTAAAGTTTATATCGCTAAGAAACGTAAGATCAGTGTAGGGGATAAGATGGCGGGTCGTCACGGTAACAAAGGTATCGTGTCGCGCGTGGTTCGCCAGGAGGATATGCCTTTCCTTGCGGATGGTACTCCTGTTGATATCGTACTTAACCCACTTGGTGTACCTTCTCGTATGAACCTTGGTCAGATTTTCGAAGCTGTACTTGGTTGGGCAGGTAAAGAACTTGGTGAAAGATTTGCTACGCCAATCTTTGACGGTGCGAGTCTTGATGACTTAAATGCGTGGACAGACAAAGCAGGTATTCCTCGTTATGGTAAAGCTTACCTTTACGATGGTGGTACAGGTGAAAGATTCCATCAGCCGGCTACAGTGGGTGTAACTTATATGCTTAAACTGGGTCACATGGTTGAGGATAAGATGCACGCTCGTAGTATCGGTCCTTACTCTTTGATTACGCAGCAGCCTCTTGGTGGTAAAGCACAGTTTGGTGGTCAGCGTTTCGGAGAGATGGAGGTTTGGGCACTTGAAGCATTTGGTGCTGCTCACATCCTACAGGAGATACTTACTATCAAGTCTGATGACGTGATTGGCCGTTCGAAAGCTTACGAGGCAATCGTAAAAGGCGAACAGATGCCAACGCCGGGTATTCCGGAATCTCTAAACGTGTTGCTACACGAGCTAAGAGGTCTGGGTCTGAGCATCCACTTAGAGTAATAAAAAATAAATTTTAAACGGGGTGTCTGATGACATTTGTTTACAGACACTCTGTTATCTATATAATTAGATAACTCTTTATAATTTAACAACAATGGCTTTTAGAAAAGATAACAAAATAAAGAGTAGCTTTTCAAAAATCTCGATAGGTTTGGCTTCTCCGGAAGAGATTCTGGAAAACTCAAGCGGTGAGGTTTTAAAACCGGAAACAATCAACTATCGTACATACAAACCGGAAAGAGACGGTTTGTTTTGCGAGCGTATTTTCGGTCCTGTTAAAGACTATGAATGTCATTGCGGTAAATACAAAAGAATCCGTTATAAAGGAATCGTTTGTGACCGTTGTGGTGTAGAGGTAACAGAGAAGAAAGTACGTCGTGAACGTATGGGACACATTCAGCTTGTGGTTCCTGTAGCTCACATCTGGTATTTCCGTTCATTGCCTAATAAAATAGGTTACTTGTTGGGTCTTCCTACTAAGAAACTTGATGCTATCGTTTACTACGAGAGATACGTGGTAATCCAGCCGGGTGTAAAGGAAGCTGACGGTATCTCAACTTTTGATCTTCTTTCTGAGGAGGAATATCTTGATATTATCGACTCTGAGGAGATGAAAAACAATTACTTGTTGGACGATACAGATCCAAACAAGTTTATTGCTAAAATGGGTGCTGAAGCAATCTATGATCTGTTGCAGAGAATAGATCTTGATACACTATCATATGAGCTACGTGACCGCGCTAATACAGACGGATCACAGCAGAGAAAGAATGAAGCGTTGAAACGTCTACAGGTTGTAGAATCGTTCCGTGCTTCAAGAACACGTAACCGTCCGGAGTGGATGGTGCTAAAAATAGTACCGGTTATACCTCCGGAACTACGTCCTCTTGTGCCTCTTGATGGTGGTCGTTTCGCGACATCGGATTTGAATGACCTTTACAGACGTGTTATTATTCGTAACAACCGTCTTAAACGTCTGATGGAGATTAAAGCTCCTGAAGTGATCCTTCGTAACGAAAAACGTATGCTTCAGGAATCGGTAGATTCACTATTGGATAACTCACGTAAATCAAGTGCAGTTAAGACAGAGGCAAACCGTCCGTTGAAATCTCTTTCTGACTCATTGAAAGGTAAACAGGGACGTTTCCGTCAGAACTTGCTTGGTAAACGTGTTGACTACTCAGCGCGTTCGGTAATCGTCGTTGGTCCTGAGCTTAAGATGCACGAGTGTGGTATCCCTAAATATATGGCAGCCGAGCTATACAAACCATTCGTAATCAGAAAACTTATTGAACGTGGTATCGTTAAGACTGTTAAGTCTGCGAAGAAAATCGTTGATAAGAAAGATCCTGTGGTTTGGGATATCCTTGAGCATGTAATGAAAGGTCACCCGGTACTACTGAACCGTGCCCCTACGCTACACCGTCTTGGTATCCAGGCATTCCAGCCGAAAATGATTGAAGGAAAAGCTATCCAGCTACACCCGCTTGCTTGTACGGCGTTCAATGCCGACTTCGACGGTGACCAGATGGCGGTTCACTTGCCACTTGGTAATGAAGCAATCCTTGAGGCTCAGATGTTGATGCTTGGTGCTCATAACATCCTTAACCCTGCTAACGGTGCACCTATTACCGTACCTTCACAGGACATGGTATTGGGTCTATACTATATTACGAAACTTCGTGACGGCGATATGGGTCACGGTCTTAAATTTTATGGACCGGAAGAGGCATTCATCGCTTACAATGAAGGTAAAGTTACACTTCACGCTAAAGTAAAGGTTATCGTTAAGGACCTTGACGAAAACGGCGAACTTGTAGATAAGATGATTGAAACTTCAGTAGGACGACTTATGGTAAATGAGTTTGTTCCTAAAGAGGCTGGTTATCTAAACGAGATTCTTACTAAGAAATCACTTCGTGATATCATCGGTGAGGTAATCAAAGTTTGTGGTGTAACACGTACAGCAGAGTTCCTTGATGATATCAAACATCTTGGTTATACGATGGCCTTCAAAGGTGGTCTGTCGTTCAACCTTGAGGACGTAATCATCCCTGAAGAAAAAGATGAGCTTGTACAGAAAGGTTATGAAGAGGTTGAGCAGATTATGAATAACTATAATATGGGATTCATAACAAACAACGAGCGTTATAACCAGATTATTGATACATGGACTCACGTCAACTCGAACTTGTCAAATATTTTGATGAAACGTCTGGAATCAGAAAACCAGGGATTCAACTCAGTATATATGATGATGCACTCGGGAGCCCGTGGTTCGAAAGAGCAGATTCGTCAGCTTTCAGGTATGCGTGGTCTAATGGCTAAACCGCAGAAAGCCGGTGCAGAAGGTGGTCAGATTATCGAGAACCCGATCCTTTCTAACTTTAAAGAGGGTCTTTCGGTATTGGAGTACTTTATCTCTACCCACGGTGCGCGTAAAGGTCTTGCCGATACCGCCCTTAAAACAGCCGATGCGGGTTATCTTACACGTCGTCTTGTTGACGTTGCACATGATGTTATTATACACGAAGAGGATTGCGGTACATTGCGCGGTCTGATTTGTACAGAGCTTAAAAATAATGAAGAGGTTGTTGCTTCGTTGTTTGAAAGAATTCTGGGTCGTGTATCTGTACATGATATTATACACCCACTTACAGGTGAAACTGTAGTTCACTCAGGTGAAGAGATTACTGAACCAATCGCAAGAATTATTCAGGATTCTCCAATCGAGTCAGTAGAGATTCGTTCGGTACTAACTTGTGAATCGAAAAAAGGTGTTTGTGCTAAATGTTACGGACGTAACCTTGCATCAAACAGAATGGTTCAGAAAGGTGAAGCAGTTGGTGTAATCGCAGCTCAGTCAATCGGTGAGCCGGGTACACAGCTTACTCTTCGTACGTTCCACGTTGGGGGTATCGCATCAAATATCGCAGCTGTATCTAATGTAACTTCTCGTTACGATGGTATACTTGAGATTGATGAGCTTCGTACAGTTGATGCAACGGATGAGACTGGAAAATTAATCAAAGTAGTAGTAGGTCGTCTTGCGGAGATGCGTATTATTGACCCTAATACTAAGATTGTTCTAACAAACGTAAATATACCTTACGGTTCGAAATTGTATTGTGAGCCAAATACTCTGATTGAAAAAGGTACTGTGATTTGTGAATGGGACCCATTCAACGCGGTAATCGTATCAGAGGTTGGTGGTAAAGTAGATTTCGAAAACGTAATTGAAGGTATCACATATATTGTAGAGTCGGACGAAACAACAGGTCTACAGGAGAAAATCGTTATCGAGCCTAAGGACAGAACTAAAGTTCCTTCAGTTCATATCCTTGATGAAAACGGAAATATCCTTAAAACTTACGCTTTGCCGGTAGGTGCTCACATCACTCTTAATCAGAATGACAGAATCAAGTCGGGTGAGTCGATCGTTAAGATCCCTCGCGCTGTTGGTAAAGCCGGGGATATCACCGGAGGTCTTCCTCGTGTAACTGAGCTATTTGAAGCTCGTAACCCGTCTAACCCTGCAGTTGTTGCTGAGATTGACGGTGAGATTACATTCGGAAAGATCAAACGTGGTAACCGTGAGATAATCGTAACTTCTAAAACAGGTGAGGTTAAGAAATATCTTGTGCCGCTTTCTAAACAGATTCTTGTACAGGAGAATGACTATGTACGCGCCGGAACACCTCTTTCTGATGGTGCTACAACGCCTTCTGATATCCTTGCGATTAAAGGTCCTACAGCAGTGCAGGAGTATATCGTAAATGAGGTACAGGACGTTTACCGTCTACAGGGTGTGAAGATTAACGATAAACACTTTGAGGTTATTGTTCGTCAGATGATGCGTAAAGTACAGATCGTTGATCCGGGTGATACTCGTTTCCTTGAGTCTCAGGTTGCTGATAAGCACGACTTCATGGAAGAGAATGACCGTATCTGGGGTAAAAAAGTTGTTGTTGATGCCGGAGATTCTCAGAATCTTAAGGTTGGACAGATTGTTACTCCTCGTAAACTTCGTGATGAGAACTCTATGTTGAAACGTCGTGATATGCGTTTGGTTGAAGTACGTGAAGCTATTCCTGCTACTTCAAATCAGATCCTTCAGGGTATCACAAGAGCTGCTCTACAGACAACAAGCTTTATGTCTGCTGCTTCGTTCCAGGAAACTACGAAAGTATTGAATGAGGCTGCTATCAATGGTAAAGTTGACCGTCTTGAAGGTATGAAAGAGAATGTAATCTGTGGTCACCTTATCCCTGCCGGAACTGGTCAGCGCGATTTCGATCGTCTGATTGTTGGTGCTAAGGATGATTTTGACCGTGCTTTCTCAACAAGAAAGACTGTTCTTGATTATTAATCAGACAATATAAAAAAAGAGAGGTGAATCCTGCAATGGGGTTCACCTTTCTTTTTTTATTAATATTTTTCTACCATTATCATAAAAGATATAACTCAAGCAAACATGAGTATGCAAAAAAAAGCGACCATCTATAAAGACAGTCGCTTTTTATATTTTTATTATCAAAAGATATTCTTATCAGAACTTTTTGAAGCCCATTATTTCACGCATCTCTCTAAGCGTTTTAGCAGAGCTCTCACGGGCTTTTTCAGCGCCTATGGCAGCTACCCTACGCAGATACTCATCATCGTTGACAATCTCTTTGTAACGCTCACGAATAGGAGCAGTCACTTTAAGAATATCTTCGGCAAGTTGTTTTTTCATGTCGCCGTAACGTATCTCACATTTGTTGTAAAGATCGTTGAAGTGTTCGACAGTGTCAGGAGTAGAAACAACCTTCATGAGAGTAAACAGATTTTCTATGACCTCAGGTTTCTGCTGATTCATTTCAGTTGGTCCCTGGTCAGTTACAGCTCTCATCACCTTTTTAGTAAGCACCTTATCCTCATCATTTAGATAGATACAGTTTCCTTCCGATTTTCCCATTTTACCAGACCCGTCAAGTCCGGGGATTTTAATAGGTTCGCCGTGGAATTTATAAGCATCCGGCTCTGGGAATAATTCTGCTCCATATATTGTATTAAAACGACGCGCATATTTACGAGTCATCTCAAGATGCTGAAGCTGATCTTTACCAACAGGAACAAGATTCGCTTTGTGCTGAAGAATATCCGCAGCCATAAGCACAGGATAAGTAAGCAATCCCGCGTTTACATTTTCCGGTTGTTTGCGGATCTTATCTTTAAAAGAAGCTGTTCTTTCAAGTTCTCCGATATAAGCGTGCATATTAAGAAGAGTGAATATTTCACATACTTCCGGCACATCACTTTGAATATATATAGATGATTTCTCCGGATCAAGTCCTGAAGCAAGATATTCGGCAAGAATACTTCTGACATTAGGATGAAGATCCTTCGGGTCAGGATGAGTTGTAAGCGAATGATAATCAGCTATAAAGAAATAACATTCAAAATCATTCTGCATCTGAATGAAGTTTCTCAAAGCCCCATAGTAATTGCCTAAGTGCAGGTGGCCTGTAGAGCGTATTCCGCTCACTACAATCTGTTTCATAGCGTAAATATATTTTTCGTATAAAATTCGTCATAAAAATCAAATAAACTACACTTTTACAGTCGTAATTTGCTATTTAATTTCAAATCCTAATAATTATACTTTAATTATATCAATATTCAAGATCATCATTCATATCCTCGATAGGGATCTGTCTGTTGAATGCTTCTTTAAAAGATATAAGAGATTCGCTTCTTGAAAGGCCTAATGGCTGAAGTTTTGTGTGGATAATATGTAGCAAATGGCGGTTATTACGAGCATATAATTTTATAAACATGTCGTACTGTCCTGTGGTGTAATGACATTCAACTACTTCTGGTATTTTCTTTAATTCTTCTATAACATCTTTAAACTGGTTAGGATTTTTAAGATAAAGCCCCATATATGCGCAAGTCTCATACCCTACTTTATTTGTGTCAAGGCAGTATTTAGATCCTTTTATAATACCCAGATTAGTAAGTTTTTGCACTCTCTGGTGGATCGCTGCTCCTGATACGTTGCACTCTCTGGCTACTTCAAGAAAAGGAATACGTGCGTTTTCTGCTATTAGTTTCAATATCTTATAATCAAGGCTATCTAACTGATGATGTCCCATATAAATATAATGTGTTTAAAAAATTCACCGCAAAAGTACTAATAATCTTAATTTAAGCAAACATGGAATGTGATAAATTGTTACATTATTTAATTATTCAAGCTGTTTTTGTAATAAATTATAATTCAGTTAGATCGGAAGAGCAA